>CAYLVV010000152.1:0-1507 GCA_964387215.1 uncultured archaeon | reverse complement strand
GGCTGCACCTTCAGCTGCAGAAAGAAGCTTATGGAAGGGTATTGAAGAAAGTGTAAGAAAAATAGGTTTGCATTTTTATCCTTCGGCAGCATTGGCTGAAAAGGGATTTTCAAAAATTTTAGGCTTAAGGCAAAGAGCATTGCAGTACGTTGTTGAAAAAACCCCAAGAGGCAGAAGAATAAGAATCCTTGGAGTAAAAGAAGCTATTGAGCTTCCAGCAAAGCACATCTTTTTTGGAGACAGGCTGACTGTTAGAGGCATTGCAACATTAACTCATGAATTATCGCATTTTCCAAAACCAATTACTGCATTATTTAATTTTGCAAAAAAATATCATTTAACATTAGAACAGGCAGAAGAACTGCTTGCTGATGCAATGGCTGCAAGAGCATTAAAACTTATGGGCTTCAAAGAAAGTACAATAATTAGAGAATTTTATGGCAGAAGAGCATTATTCCCGCAAATAGATTATTTTAAGATGATTAGAAGCGCAATAAGAATTCCAAAAGAGGTTTATAGAAATTTAGCAAAAATAAGAAGACCTTTAACAAAGACAGAGAGAGAAAGAATAAGGAGGCTTATAGAAAAGAAAAAGGAAGAAAGAAGGAGAAATGCAATAATTTTACGGCTAAGAAAATTTAGGAGAAGGGCTGCTTAAAAATTAAAAGCTTTCATACTTAAGCTATTTATGCTAAAAAAAATCATTATTGAAAAAATTTTGGCTAAATATCCTCAATTGGATAAAAATGAATTAAATTTTCTTTTAGAAAAACCTAAAAATATAGACGCTGATTTAGCATTGCCATGCTTTAAACTAAAAAAAATTTTAAACAAGGATCCAAATAAAATTGCGCAAGAGTTAGGAGAAGTTTTGAAAAAGGAGGAACTAATTGAAAAAATCTCAGTTATTGGGCCCTATCTAAATATTTATTTTAATAAAACAAAAATTGCAAAGGCAGTAATTGAAAAAATTCTGGGCGAAGAAATTTTCAAGATAAACTTAGGAAATGGAAAAAGAGTAATGGTGGAATATTCTCAGCCAAATACTAATAAACCATTGCATGTTGGCCATGTTAGAAATAACTGCATTGGTTTTAGTTTTTCACAGCTGCTTAAAATTTTAAATTTTGATGTTATTAGGATAAATCTCATTAACGATAGAGGCATCCATATATGTAAAAGCATGGCTGCTTATTTAAAATTCGGAAAAGGAAAAACTCCCCAAAGTGAAAATATTAAAGGAGACCATTTTGTAGGTAATTATTATGTTCTCTATCATCAAAAACTTAAAGAGTTTCCTGAGCTTGAGAAGGAAGCCCAAGAATTGTTGAGAAAATATGAGGAAAAAGATAAAGAGGTTTTAGAACTATGGAAAAAAATGAATTCTTGGGTTTTAGAAGGATTTAATGAAACCTACAGAAATTATAGAATTAGCTTTGATGAAGTGATTTATGAATCAGAAATTTATGAGGAGGGTAAAAGATTGGTGTTGGAATATTTGCAAAAG
>CAYLVV010000151.1:0-1518 GCA_964387215.1 uncultured archaeon | reverse complement strand
AATTTTCACTAGTAATGAGAGGGCTCTCAGGTTTTTTAAAAGGAACTTCATCCTGGGATTTATTCAATTATAATACTAACTCAAAAATTAGCCTAAACTTTGAAAAAACTAATATTTATGGTTATAGTATTTATGCTGATATTGCTGATATTCTAAAATTAGAGATATTGCTTCCTAAAATTGAGATTCTAAATAATACTGGAACTATTAAATTTAAAGTATTCTCAAGCTCTATTGAACCTATAATAATAGAAGCCAACAATACAACCACTAGCTTTATATTCTCTGAAAATTGCAAAGCTGATTATAAAGCTAAGCATTGGTTATGTTCTTATCCTTTAAATGCAAATAATTTCAGAATATATTATTTAATAAATGGAGAGAAATATTTATTATATGAGAAGAAACCCCCAAAGCCTTCTCCAGCACCATCTCCCTCATTTTCTGGAGTTGGCGGGGGCTTCTCTATATTCAAACCCAAAAACACTCCTAAAGAAATTAATTCTCCAGAAACTCTATCAATAGACTCTAATATTGATAATAATTATTCTACTAATGAAGAAGAACTATTTACTATTGAAATTAGTGCTAAGGAAGATAAAAAATCGAACCTAAAATTAGATTTTAATATTCCTAAAAATCCTTTTTCAAGCAACCAGAATATTGAAAGCATTATACAAACTAAATCTCAAAATATCCCAAATGAATATATTTTCCTTGGAGCTTTTATCTTTATTTTAATTTTTGCACTAATATTCAACTTTAAAACCCCCAAAAGAGAATTTAAATACAAAAGAATAATTTCATTAAGCGAGTTCTCCTCCCAATACAAAAAATAAAAACTAATCCATACTTCTACATAACCCGCATTTTACTCAATTACCAGCATATTTAAAATTTGGATAATTAAAAATCCACTTATCTTAAAAAAGACGAAACCCTTTTATACTAAAAATTCTGTATTTTACTGGAACGAGTTATGCTTAGTGGAGGTGTAGAAGAATGCCAAAAAGGAGGAAAGTTCAGAAAAAAAGAAAAGAGAAAAAAGTTAAAAAAAAGGTTGTAAAAATTGCTAAAGTATTTGGAAAGGTTGTTAAATTAACTCCTGCTGCTTTAGCTTTAATGCTTCCTATTGCTTGTAAAGGTCCTTCTGTTAGAAGACCAGAATTTACTAGAGTAGAAAGAGAAACTGTTCTAAATTGGAGATATAAACCAACATTAGCAATAGAGGCTTATAGAAAAAACCCAGGGAAATTTTATACTCTATTTGAAAAATGGATAAAAATAAATCCAGTGGAAGCGTATGAGGCTGCTGCAAAGATACAGTTGAGAATTTTCGAAAAATATGGAGTAGATGAATCAGCAAAGTTTGGAGAGTTTTTTAGGAAGCAAAAAGATTGGTATGTTTTTAGATGGGCACAAGCAAAAGCAGGAAAAGAAAGACCCTCGCCAACAGCACGTGCTGAATGGCTCAAAAAACTAGCTTGGGAAAGACCTTCTTTAGCTTTAGAAATATTA
>CAYLVV010000150.1:0-1531 GCA_964387215.1 uncultured archaeon | reverse complement strand
ATGTATTAATAATATGTTTGCCATAGTTATTGCAAATAAAAAAATGTTTTTTAAGTTGCTGTTATTTTAAAATTTTCAAAAATGAGTTTTCTTACTTCATCAAATTCCGGAATATCTTTAAGTAATGGCTCAAGTTCTGTTTTCCAAATTTTCGAACAGGTATTGATTGCTTTAACAAATTTCTTTTTATCCCAGTGCATTCTATAAAATCTGAGCTTTTTCTTTATTAGGCTTAAATCTGGTTTTATTTCTTGCTTTAGCAGAAACCACAAATCATATACATCCCTAGCTTTAACGCGTGTAAGAATTGCTCTAATCTTCTCAGCCAAAATTTCTTCCTCGCACATCACTAACACATCAAATTCGGGAATTTCTTCCATAAATCTTCCTATTGTTTTTATTTTAGGAGGCAAAAGGATTTTTTCTCTAAAGCTAATATCTATTCTTAATTTGCATAAACTTTGCCTTGTGCCTATGTAAAGAGGGCCCTTTATTCTAAGAATTAGATTCAGGCTAGTTTTTGTTTTTTTAATATCTTTCTCAAACTCTATCTTAAATCTTTCTAAGCCTCGAGTTACAATATCAGTATCAAAATCATTTAGGCATGTAAAATCTAAGTCCTCGGAAAATCTCCTAGAGCCGTAGCATTTGCTCAAAGCTGTGCCACCCTTAAATATAAGGTCTTTTCCAAAATGCTGGTAAAGGATAAAGAGGATTAAATTTTGGAAATAATCTTTTTCGGCCTGTCTAAGATTGAAAGCTTTTATTTTAGCATACTCCTTAAGCTCCTCAATACTTATCATAGTCTTATCCTCCATTTAGAGTTTATTTTTTTCCAGGAAAGGGAAAAAGGGTTTAGCAAAACATAGTTTCTATCTAAATTAAATTTAGATGAAATATCTATGCCTCTAGTTAATTCAAGCAAATATCCGGCTCTCTTTATTAAGTGTTGCTTATTTATTTTTTTTAGGTAATTTATTAGTTTTTTTAAAGAAAATTTAGCATTCTTATAAATTTTGAGAATTTCATCAAAATTTCCGCATTCTTTAGGTTTAAGGAGGACATCTATAAGAAGTTTTTCGGGTTCTGCAATAAATATAGGTCCGTTTTCTGTACGCATTTTTCTGTATCCGAAAAAGTGTTTTATGGGAACAAATTTTATTAGGTAGTTTTCAAAGTCTATTTGTTTTTTTCTGAATGCAGTTGCCAGCTGGATAGTATTTACTATTTGCTCAGTGTAGCCAAAAAAATAGGAAGCGGACCAGAAAGAGATATAAGAGGGATACGCAATATTGCTTGCAATAACCCAAATATCGCTTTTTGTTGTGTATATGTTTTTGGTTACTTTTTTTATTAAACCCCTTTCATCTAAACGGTGCAAAATAAGTTTTGCATAAGCTTTGCTACATCTACAGATTCTTTCTATATCTTGCACTTTGAAAGTAGGTTTAAGCTCGAGTTTTTTTAGGAGTTGAAGCGTATTCATATAAATATTTCTTAATTCTAGTATTTAAAGTTATCATTTTTGATA
>CAYLVV010000149.1:0-1557 GCA_964387215.1 uncultured archaeon | reverse complement strand
TGGTGGCATAAAGATAAAGAAATTGATATAATTGCTTTGGATGAAAAGCATAAGAAGGCTTTGGTTGCGGAGTGTAAGTGGAAAGAAAGGGTGAATGCGGAGAAGGTTGCAAAGGAGTTGGAGGAGAAGGTTGGATATGTGAAGGAATTAGGGAATTATAAAATTGAGTATGGAGTATTTGCAAAAGGGTTTAGTAAGAGAGTTAGAGAGTTTAATGGAAAAAAGGTTTATTGTTTTGGGTTGAGGGAATTAGCTAAAGTGCTGAGGGGAAAGGTTTAAATAGTTGTATACTAATTATTATAATTATGATACAACATTTTATTGATAGAAAAAAAGAGCTTGAATTTTTGGAAAGGAAATATAAAAGTGGTAGGGCTGAATTAGTAGTTTTGTACGGAAGGAGAAGGGTTGGAAAAACCGAACTAATAAAGAAGTTTATAGAAAGAAAAAGGGGAATTTACTTTTTATGCACAAGAGACAGCATAAAGGAGAATATTAAATCTTTAAAAGAGAAGTTTTATGAGCTTACAAAGAAGGAACTTTTCCTTAGGTTAGAGGTAAACTCATTTTTTGAGCTATTTAAGTTTTTGGTTGAAGAGGTAAAAAAAGAAAGAATAGTAATAGCCATTGATGAACTTCCCTATTTAATTGAGTTGGAAAAGGGAATAGTTTCAGTATTTCAGAAAATTTGGGATGAGCTGCTGAAAAATACAAAATTAATGCTAATTTTGTGCGGCTCTAGCATCGGGATGATGGAATCTGATGTGCTAAGCTATAAAAGTCCTTTGTACGGAAGGAGGACTGCTGAATGGAGAGTTACTCCATTTAGGTTTAAAGATATTCATAGCATGTTGAAGTTTTCTGTTGAGGATTTGGTTAAAGTATGGTGCGTTTTTGGAAATATTCCATTTTATCTTGCACAAATAGATGGAAATCTTTCTATAGAAGAAAATATAAAGAGGAAGATATTTACAAAGGGAGAAATACTTTACAATGAGCCGAGAATATTATTAAGAGAGGAATTTAGAGAGCCGAGGATATATATGCTAATTTTAAAGCATTTATCTTTGGGTTATAATTCCTTTGGAAAGTTATCATCCGCAACTGGAATAGAGAAGGGAAATTTAAGCAAATATCTCTCGGTGCTAGAGGAAACGCATATTGTTGAGCATATTTTGCCGCTAGGCAGAAGAAAAAGAGGTATATATCATATAATCGATCCATTTTTTAATTTCTGGTTTAGGTTTGTGTATCCGAATCTTTCTGATTTGGAAGTTGGTTTGGTGGAGGAAACATTTTCAAAAATAAAGGGGCATCTTAATGCTTATTACGGAAAAATGTTTGAATATTTGGTAATGGAATTAATCAGAACTAAGTTTATAGAGGAGCTGAGAGAGTTTGCGCTGGTTAGGAAGTGGTGGCATAAAGATAAAGAAATTGATATAATTGCTTTGGATGAAAAGCATAAGAAGGCTTTGGTTGCGGAGTGTAAGTGGAAAGAAAGGGTGAATGCGGAGAAGGTTGCAAAGGAGTTGGAGGAGAAGGTTGGATATGTGA
>CAYLVV010000148.1:0-1560 GCA_964387215.1 uncultured archaeon | reverse complement strand
TTCTAATTTAAGCCTAAGAAGTTTTTTAATTCTATTTTAAATTTAAAAATTGACATTCGAATGTCAAAAATTTTAAAAATATTGACATTCTATTATCAATATGGAAAAAAGCATTATGCAGCAAAATCCCTGGTGGAGGGATAAGGCTGAACTTAAAAAGGATGAAAAGATAATTGATGCATTTAATAAAAAACATAAACATCTCTTTCAATTTAAGGAAAAAAGAAATATTCTGTGGATAGGTCCGAGGCAGGTAGGCAAAACTACATTTTTTAAGCTCCTTATCTACGACCTAATATTTAATAAAAAGGTTGATAGCAAGAAGGTATGCTACTATAGCTGCGAGCTTATAAGAGATTTTAGGGAAATACCTGAGCTGCTCAGAAAGATATCTCTAATATCTAACGCAAAATATATTTTTTTGGATGAGATCTCTTTTGTTGAGAACTGGCATAAAGCAATTAAATTTATTTTGGATTCTGGAATTGCAAAAGATAAAGTATTATATTTAACTGGATCCTCATCGCTGGAACTCAGAAAGGAAAAATTTCCAGGGAGAGATATTGAAACAAAAAATTTCCTTCCGTTAAGCTTTAGGGAATTTATCAAAATTTTTGGTAGCAAAAAAATTAGAAATATTCAGCCAATTACACTTACAGATATAAAAGAATTGCTGAAAGGCGCAAAAAGCATAATCCCGTTTAAGGAAGAGCTGGATTACCTGCTGCTAAAGTATACTAAATGTGGAGGTTTTCCTAGAGCGTTTTATGAATTGATGGAAAAAGGGAGAATAAGGGAAGAAACCTATGAAATATACTGGAATTGGATTATAAACGATATTGCAAAGCTTGAGCGAAGTGAAAATATTACGATAGGTGTTTTAGACGGTATATTGAAAAATTACTGCACAAAATTTTCTCTAAGCAGCATTGCGAAGGAAGTTGAAATAGGATCCCATGTAACGGTTAGAGAATATTTGGAAATTTTGGAAAATTTGTTTGTTTTGAGGAACTTTTACACATTTGATTTGAACAAAAGCAGGGTAATATTCAGAAAAATGAGAAAGACATATTTTATTGATCCGTTTATATTACACTCCGTTAGCTATAAAATAAGGGGGGTTCCGTTTGAGGATGAGGCTAAAATTGTTGAAGGCATAGTTGTTGAAACTATTGCAAGAAAGTTAGAAAGGCTCAAAGTTGGATTTTACCATAATCATAGAGAAATTGATGTGTGCTTTAAAAATTTCGGTATTGAGGTTAAATGGCAGGAGAATGTAGATGAAAGGGATTTTCCTAAAGTAAATATCAAAAATAAAATTCTTGTTTCAAAAGACAAATTTGATTTTATTAAAGAAAAAAATCTGGTAATTATTCCAGCAAGCATATTTTTGGCTCTACTCTGAAGTCAAAAGAAAAAGCGGACCCACGCTCTGAAATGGGAGTGCACCATCCGGTACACAGCAGAGCATGGACTTACCCGCTTAATATAATATTTGATATACGAACTAATATTAAAAAGTATCTGTTCAACATCTCTAAGTTTTTAATTTGTTTTGGA
>CAYLVV010000147.1:0-1593 GCA_964387215.1 uncultured archaeon | reverse complement strand
AAGAGTCGAAAAAAGAACCTTTCTTATTTTTTTCTGAAAATCACTTTTCATATAACTCACCTTTTAGAGAAAATAGAAACCTCTAATCCCCTTATTATAAGTAGTAAAACTACAGAGATTATAATAAGGGAATATGGGTAAAAACCATATTTTTTAAAAATAATCAAGAATAGAGAAATTAAACCAAAAACTGCCCCAAAAGGAATTGCTCCCACGAATTTAATATATCTACCAAGTTTTAAAAATTTGAAAAGAAGAGAAAATCCGCCACCTATCAAAAATGAGAGCAATGCTTCAAGTGGGAAAAGAGTAATAAAAACTCCTATTGTCGTTGCAAGTCCTTGACCACCTTTAAAGCCAAAATATACTGGCCAGCTATGACCGGCAATGACTGCAAGTATAGAAAGCAATAGAACAATGTCGCTCTTTCCATA
This sequence comes from uncultured archaeon, assembly GCA_964387215.1. Classification (GTDB taxonomy): domain Archaea; phylum Iainarchaeota; class Iainarchaeia; order Iainarchaeales; family CAYLVV01; genus CAYLVV01. The sequence continues at coordinate 1,159 of CAYLVV010000147.1, read as the reverse complement.
ATTTAGAGCAATATACACTACAACCGTCCCCTTAAGGATATCGAGAAGGCCAACTAAAGCCCCGAAAGAAAACCCGAATTGTCTTATACTTCCGGCCCCTCCGGGAAAATCCTTATCTCTCACATCTTTCTTTTTAAGAAGTTTACTAAGTATTATTCCAAAAGAGAGTGAACCTATTAAATAACTTAAAACGATTATCCCTATCTTTAATATCATAGTTTACCTCTTTGAGAATAAAAAGATACCCCTATAAGATTTTTTCCTGTAGCAAATCCCATTATCGGAGTGAATTCAGTTAAAAATATTTCTTTAACTGCTACGGTTCCTTTTATTTTTTTAACCAGTTTTCTTCCTTCAATCTCATCATCTGCATGCATTACTGCAACATGAAGAGACTCTTCCTCTCTAAGTAAAATTTCTAAAAGTTTTTGAATTCCTCTATCTTTATTTCTTACGAGTTTCACAGGCTTAATTTTTCCGTTGTGCAACATTAGAATTGGCTTTAAGGAAAAAAGGGATCCAAAGTTTGAAAGAGTTTTAGGTATTCTTCCAGTTCTAAAGACATATTTTATTGTGTCAAGCATAACCACTGTTTTTATTCTCGTTGCTAATCTCTTTGTCAAACTGACAATCTCAGTTAACTTTTTTCCCTCTTCTGACAATCTGGATGCATAGATTGCTAATAACCCTTCCCCTGCTGCCCCATTCAGAGAGTCAATAACTTCTATTTTTTTATCTTTGACCATCTCTTTTGCAATTTTACAATTTCTTATACAGGCACTAAATGTTGAGGAAAGAGTGATACATAAAATTTCTTTCTCTTTTAAACTATTGAAAACATTTAAAAAATCCTCCACTTTTGGAGGATAAGCTCTGAATGGATATCCCTCTTCCACAAATTTATACACATCCCTCGTATCTATATCAATACCATCTTTATATTCCTTGTTATCTATTTTAAAGTAGAAAGGAACTACCTTAATATCAAGTTTTTTTATAATCTCTTTTGGAACGCAAGAAACACTATCAGTTACAATTTTTATCCTTTTCACCAATTTTATTTTACAATATTCTAAATATTTTACATAAGTTAAAATTTCATTTAAATTATTAACATTGCGTCTCCAAAAGAAAAGAAGCGGTACTTCTTTTTAACAGC
>CAYLVV010000146.1:0-1600 GCA_964387215.1 uncultured archaeon | reverse complement strand
TTCTTCCATTAAAAAATCAACTGCAGAATAATTTTAAATGAATTCTTCACTTTTCACTTTATTTTGCAGATTTGGAAAATTTTGCATTTGGCATTTTTTTTTCTCTTTTATGTGACACAATGTGACAAAAACCAAAATTGTCAAATATTGTCAAATAAAGAATTTTCTATTTCTTCCATATCCTTTAGCAGCAATAAGCTTGGCTCTCAGAAGCTTCTGCAGTAAGTATCTTACCCTTCTATATTTTAAATTTAGCTCCTTTGAAATTTCTTTTGGACTTTTAGGCCCACGCTTTAATAAATTCAAAATTCGCTCCTCTTCTTTTATCAACCTTTCCTTATGCAGATATATTTTTACAGAAAAAAATCCTCTTTTAACTTCAAACTTAGGTATGCGAAGATTAAATTTTTTACATCCGTCAATAATTCTTAATGTTCCAGAGCCCCATTCTTCAATGTCGCCTCTTAAATACGCTAATGAAGCCAAAACCGGATTTCTGGGAATTGACTCGTGCTCTATATAGAGGTCTTGTACTGTTAAGCCTTTTGGCATAGTTCCTGGGTTTTTGATTACAATTTCTTCATCTGTAATTGTGAGATAGTTTCCTGAAGTAACAAAATAGTCTCTATGTATTAGAGAATTAAATAATGCTTCCCTGAAAACTTCTATCGGCGGAACATACTGCTCTATTCTTTTTATGCCTTTTATTTGCACTCTTTTTCTTATATGTCTTTTTATAAAATTCAAAGCGTCTTCAATAATTGAAAAGAGGTCTCCTGTAATGAATGCGTAATCTTCTACTTCAGCAATAGATGGCCTATATATACATCTAAATGCGAGCTGGGGAAAATGAATATAAGGATTTTTTCCAAATGCAATTACGGCTGCATTTAAAACCTTTCCGTCTTTATATAACCCGAGCTTAGTTAATGCGTCCTTTAAGCCCTTATATTTTATTTTTCTACCTCTTATCTCTACCATAGATTTGAAGAATTCTCTAACTTTTTCCTCATCAATTTCATCTAAAGATAGTTCGCTGGAGAGCGCATCAAAAGTGATTATTCTGGAGAGCTTGTTTTTGAAAAATTCTTCTAGCTCCTGTGGAGATAATTTATGGTTTGATTTCCCTACTCTAACGTATGCGACGCCTTTAAAAAAATGGGGCTTTGCTTTACTTTCTAAAATTTCAATTTCAATAATATTTTTTTTATTTATATTTTTGATCTTAATCTCCGGATATATCGGCGGAATAGTTTCTGAAATTATTTTATTGGCTATTCTTTCAACCGTATCTTTTCCTATTTTTATGCCGACTACTTTTCCAAAATTATCAATTCCAATAATAATTTTTCCACCTTTTTTATTTGCAAATGCTACCGCTGTCTCAACAACCTCATTTAATGCAGATAGGGATTTTTTAAGCTCGGTTTTTTCATCTTCTTTGAACATAAAAATAAATTTTTCCAAAATATTTATAAATGTGACACAATGTGACAAAAACCAAAATTGTCAAATATTGTCACATTGAGTATAAGCCTGCCATTAAGATTTTAAATAAAAAAGCCTTTTTCTTTTATGTTTGAGCTTTTTGAGGCATTAG
>CAYLVV010000145.1:0-1622 GCA_964387215.1 uncultured archaeon | reverse complement strand
GCTGCGGCAATTGTTGTTTTGCCAACACCGCCTTTGCCTGTGATTGCGATTTTCACATCCCGAACAGTTTTGATGATAATTTATTTAATTTTTCGTCTTTTGAGGCACTAAATTATTTTTTAATACTGCAGGCCACACTAAAAATGTTCTAGTACTATCTAATTTTTTTGAGAGTGGAGATATTTGTTTTTGTTTTTGCTGAGGCATTTCGTTTCTGAATTTAGAGAACAAAACATCTAAATTTACTGGATTTATTGCGGAGTTTTTATAGTAATTTCCTAGACATAAAATGAAATTCTAGTTTCAGATTTCAACGATTCGCTCAAGCTCAGCTTTATCAGGGCCGATAATAATATCTTCATAGTTAAGCTCGTTTTCTTTACCTTCCCTGATCCCGACTTTAATTGGTCTATGGTAAGTCATGCTTCCTTCTGGATTAAGAACTACTGGAATTTGATGAAGTGTTCTTTCTTCAATACAGCACCCCAAAAATATTACTTCATTTAAAGATGTCTGGACTTCTCTATCTGCCCAATGTCCTAATGTTTCACCTATGCAAAAGACTTGGTGCCCTTCAAATAAAGAAGGAGTGAGATGAGATATGCCTATTGTTTTAGAAGATCCTCGGATTACTGCTGCGTATATAGCGGTCCAAGCAATTTCATAGAACCATGTTTTGGATGGAGACGACACTCCTTCATAATCATATGACTTATATCTTTCATAATATGCTCTGCTGGCACTGCTCGGAACAAGGACGACCCATCTCAACTTTGATTCTAATTTATCCTGGAGATTTACTTCGAGCTTACGAATTGTAGGTTTTTCAGCTTCTTCTTCGACGTATTTTCCATGCTTGTAAATTTCTTCTACAAGACGGTAATATCCTAACGCTCTTAACTCTATGCAAAAGTTATTAAAACTAGTATATCCAATTTTGGATTGGACAATAACCGCGTTTATATATTTGTTCAAAAATTTTTGGCTATTATCGTACCAAATTTTTATATCATGTGATTTTCCTCTCAACCCAAACAATATTTTCATAGCGTTTCACCCCCTCTTCGTTGAACTTCTACTTTTAAAATTTGGTAAATTTATTTTTGTGGGAATTAATATTTAGATTTCTAAATATAAATTTTTTAATTTTTTTGGATATCTTTCCATATTAAAAAAAGGTCAACAAAGCTATTAAGTTAAAGGGGACTATAAAATAGTTTCTTAAATGACAGAGCTTTATGTGGAAGTATGAGCTCTCACTCAACAGCAGGAGGATTTAATGCGGGCTAAAAATTGTTTTAAAAGATAAAGATACAAAGGAGAATCTAAACGGATATGCAACTATCTTTGTTGAGGGTAGAGAGACGCGCTCAAATTTAGACAAGACGGAGGAAAATTCGAAAATTGTTGGAAAAGAGAAAATATTAGCCATAAAACAAGTTTCTGATAGATGCGGATCTTCGGTAGAAAAAGGCAACTTTGATTGTACGGGAAATTGAGCTGCTTTTCGGAAATAGCCGGATTGTAATAAGTTTTATTTTAACCGCTCTTCATTCAAAGACAATCCTATGCTTAATGAAATCAATATAAAGAAGCTTACCCTGGATTTCTTTTGAGTTTCC
>CAYLVV010000144.1:0-1628 GCA_964387215.1 uncultured archaeon | reverse complement strand
GTTTTGATAAGAGGAGGAATTTTAATTGGAAAAGTATATGCCTAAATGGAAATTATTCTCCGAAAATAAATTTCAATAATAATTTTGGAAAAGATGTTAATACTTTAAAGAAAAAAATTTTTTATGCAAAAGGTTGTGCATATTATGAAGATTTTTACGTTGATGCTGACATAGAGCTTTATAAAGGAGAAAGGATTGCAATTATTGGAAAAAATGGCAGCGGGAAAAGTTTACTGCTTAAGGCTTTTGCAGGGATTGAAAGTTTTAACGGAAGATTGTTTAAGGCTGAAAAATGCTTCTATTTGCCGCAAAATCCGTTTTTGTGGCCCTTGCATAAAGAAGAAATGATAGAGAGGAATGTAAGAGAGTTGGGATTGGGAAAAATTGAGAATGTTAATATTTTAAGTGCTGCATTTAGAAAGTTATGTTGCTTGGCTGCAATTCCGAAAAATGCAATTATGCTTTTAGATGAGCCTACCGCTTGGCTGGATGATGAACAAAAGGAAAAAGTTTTCAATTATCTGCAGAAATGCAGCGGAATAATCGCAACGCACGATGCTGAAATACTGCAGATTTGCAGCAGAATTTTTATTATTGAAAATAAAAGGTTGAGAGAATGTTCTACAAAAAAGGTAGAGGAATTTTTAGCGGCTTGAAAATTAGCGCAAAAATATTTTATTTAATTTTAAATTCCGCGGTTTTTTTAGTTAGCGAAATTGCATTATTATTTTTACCTTTGAATTTGATACTTCTAATTTTGGAAAAATTTAAAGAATGGAAAAATTTTTTTATTGCATTGGCTCCGTTTCTCGTTTTTTTGAATTTTAGTTATTTTGTTTTCTTTTTGGAAAATTTTGGAATTTTTAAAATTATTTTAATTAATTTGAAAGTATTTTCAATAGTGAGCTGTTTTGTTCTATTTTCGTACAGCACAAGTTTAACAGAAGTTTATGCATTAACGGAAAAAATTCCTTTGCCAAGAGCGTTTAAAGAAATTTTTTATTTTTGTATTAGGTTTATTCCGGAATTAGAAAGAGAGATAAAGGAAACCATAAAAATCGGTTTGAGCCAAAAAAAGAATAGGTTGTGCTTATTGGAAACTTTTTTTGTAAATATCTTCAATAGGGCTGAGGATCTGGCAGCAGCCTACTATCTGAGAAAAAGAGAAAAGCTATAAAAATAATACTGCATTATTTTATTATGAAAGAGGAAATTAAATTAACTGCTATTGTTGAAAAAGAGGATAATTGGTACGTTGCCAGATGTTTGGAGCTCGATGTAGCATCTCAAGGAAAAAGTATAAAATCAGCAATTAAAAATCTAAAAGAGGCTTGCGAATTATATTTGAAGAATTGATAGAAAAAGATTTCTTAAACTGGCTAAAAAGTGAGTAAAATGCAGGAGTTAAAATTTTCTATTACTAACAAAATAAATTTGAGGGATGTGCCTTATAATGCTAAAATCCTGCACATAACTAGGCCAATAAAATTTACTGATTTTAGGAGTATTGTTAAAAAATGTAAAGAGCTGGAGAAAATTTTAATGCCCAAAAGTACTTGGAAGAGGTTGGGTGAAAAGACAAAAAAATTAATTGAGGAAAGGAAAATTGAAGTTGGAATTTTGGATTA
>CAYLVV010000143.1:0-1643 GCA_964387215.1 uncultured archaeon | reverse complement strand
TCCTTATCCAAATTTCCTTTTAGCAGAGCCTCAATATACCATTGCGGCAATTTTGCAAAAGGAAAATCATTCCCCGGAAAGAATATACTACCTCTTCTCAATCCTCTTTTTACTAATGCTAATTTTGCAGAAATTGTTGTATAGTTATCTGAATGTTTTCTAAAAAAACTTCTAGCTCTCAAAAGCCAATCTTTCTCCATATTATATTCTTTTTCTTTTCACATATTTAAATTCTTCTTATGTGGGTGTGCCACTAAGCAGCGCTAAAATTCACACAAAAAATACCCTTTTAAATGGTTGTGACAGAAAGATTCACATATGGATGAGTTAGAAAAAATAAAAAAAGAAATGATGCTTAAAATGCTCAAAAGTAAAGAATTCGAGAAATCCATATTTGAAACAACAGAGAATGAATTTGGAGAAAAGGTGCTAAAGAAATCGTTTGAAAAGCCGATACTTGTTGATTTCTATGCTGATTGGTGCATGCCGTGTTTAATATTAAAGCCGGTTTTAGAAAAAATTGTAAAAGAATATCAAAACAAAGTTATGCTTGCAAAGGTGAATGTTGATAGATGCCCAAACTTAAGTAAAAAATATAGCATAATGAGCATTCCAAATGTCAAACTTTTTAAAAACGGCAAAGTAGTTGGTGAGTTTGTCGGTGTTATGTCTGAAGGCGCTATAAGAAAATTTTTGGAAAAATATGCTGGCGGGAAAAATGATTAGTTTTGCGTGTAAGAAAATAGAGCTAGAGGAATTAATAAGGTGCTCATTTAACCTAAATAAAAGAGAATTTGCTATTTTAATGTATCTCTTAAAGAAAAATAAAAAATACACTGTTATGGGTCTCGCTAAAGAGCTTTCTTTGGAAAGGAGCACGATCCAAAAGGCCGTAAAAAAACTTGTAGAAAAGGGTCTTGCAATGAGATTTCAACAAAATCTAGACAGGGGAGGATATAACTTCCTATATAAAGCAAAAAACAAAGGAGAAATTAAGGAAAGAATGAAAGAAACTGTTAGGCAGTGGTATTCAGCAGTAGAAAACGCAATCCAGAGAATCTAGCCGCATATTCCCAAACCCAAAGTTAATAAATCTCTAAAACCTGTGCTGAAGCCCAGAATAAAAACAACTATTTTTACGAAAGAGGCAAGCTCTTTCTCTTTTAAATCATCCGCAAGCTTCACTAATAAAATAACTAAAAATACCTTTATCAGAGGAAATAGCAATGGGTTTATCTGCAAAATTATTCTGGGCAAAAAATGCTGCTCCCAGCAGTTGAAAAAAGAAACTGCAACAAAAGTTACGGAGCTATCAAATACATGAGAAAATATTGTGAGGAAGTTTAGCATTGAATTTCTGCATAAAATCTCTTTTTTGTTTATTGAAAGGATCACAAGCATTATGATTGAAATGAATATAAAAACAAGAAGTAATCCAAGTAATTCCTTAAAATTAATAATATCAAAAAGCAGAAAGGGTAAAGCCAAAAAAAATCCAATAAGCATGAAAATATTTTCTGCAGAATGTTTCGTTGCTTTAGCAATTTTTTTGCTTAAGAATAGGCAGAATATTGTGAGCAAACCTACAAAAATCCAAATTCCAGGGCTGACCGTATAGAAATATATGCTTAATGGATTTGAAC
>CAYLVV010000142.1:0-1645 GCA_964387215.1 uncultured archaeon | reverse complement strand
AAATATTTTTGTTGCCTTTAAAGATGTCCCTTCAATTTCAAAAAGATATATTGCTAGGGAATGTATAAGATTTTTTGCAATCATTGCTTTTGTTCTTTTGGGATTTGGTGCTTTCGGCGCAGTTGTTGGTTATATATTAGCTTTTGCTGCTGGAACAATTCTCTTATATCAACTCGCAAAAACAAAAGGATATTTTGCTGAGGTTAAATCCAAAATTCCCATAAAAAAAATGCTAAGCTACTCGATATGGTTTATATTCTTTAACTTTATGGTTTCAATCTTAAGCTATACTGATATTTTGATGATTTCAGCATTATTGCCTATAAGGTTTGTTGGTTATTATAGAATTGCTTTATCATTAGTTGCAGCAGTTATGGCAGTATTTCCTATCGCAGCAATATCAGCTCCTTTTTTAGCTTCCAGTAAAAGTGAAGAAGTATTAGGAAAAAGATTAAAAACAATAATAGGATATTCTGCATTACTCACTGCATCCATATCAATAATACTAGCAATTCTATCTCCACTAATAATCGGGCTTATTTTCCCAAAAGAATACCAAATATATGCTGCTCCGGTATTAAGCGTACTGGCCTTTATAATTCCGGGAAAGTATATTTTTACTCTTCTCTCTCAAAGACTTATAATAAAAGAGCAATTTAAGGTTTATCTTGCATTAATAACTATCGCCGCAATTCTGAACTTAGTACTAAATTACAATTTTATTAAAATATTTGGAATTGTTGGCGCAGCTGCAGCATCCGTATTCAGCATATTTTTTGCTTCTCTTTTATCCTATATCGCAAATAAAAAAATCTAAACAATTAAGCTATCAATCATCTCTTTGGGTTTTTTAATTTTCATTATATCCAAAATAGTTGGTGCAATATTGCCCAATATTCCTCTCTTTAGTCTTACATTTTGCAATTTCTCCTCTGGAGAAACCAATATAAAAGGCACCGGGTTTGTTGTATGAGATGTTACTATTTTATGATCTTCTCTTATTTTTTCTGCATTTCCGTGATCAGCGGTAATAATGGTTGTAATTCCCAAGTCCAATGCCTTCTTTGTTAATTTACCCATACATTCGTCCACGACTTCCACAGCCTTTATTACTGCTTTTTTCTTTCCTGTATGCCCAACCATATCGCAATTTACTAAATTACAAACTATTAAAGCATACTTCCGAGTTTCCATTTTCTCAAGCAAGGTTTCGGTAATTTCATATGCTGACATCTCCGGCTTTAAATCATAAGTAGCAACTTTTGGACTTGGAATTAAAATTCTTTCCTCTTTTGGAAATGGTTTTTCTCTTTGGCCATTAAAAAAGTAGGTAACATGTGCATATTTTTCAGTTTCTGAAATTCTCAGCTGATATAAACCCTTTTTGCTAATAACTTCTCCTAAAGTATTTTTAGGATATTCATTATAGTACGCAACTTCAGCTTTAATTCCTTTATAATAGTCGGTCATACAAACAAATTTAACAGGCACATATTTTCTTTCAAATTTATTAAAACGCTTTTGAATAAATGCTTTAGTAAGCTGTCTTGCTCTATCAGCTCTATAGTTAAAGAAAATAATTGCATCTTTCGGTTTTACTCCTTTAAAATTGCCCATAACTGTTGGCCAAATAAATTCATCAGTT
>CAYLVV010000141.1:0-1659 GCA_964387215.1 uncultured archaeon | reverse complement strand
AAGCTCAGTTTTTTATGTGTCTAAAATGAGAAAATTGTGGAGATAAAAGAGTATTTAAGAAATAAAAAAACATTTTGTGGGAATTAAGAATTTAAAAATAATTTCTCCTTATTGAAATCTATTTAATAAGACTTGAATTCCTAACTAATCATTTAAGCATTTTCCAAAAATAAATACGATCGTAATTAAATTTGAAATTCAGAAATTCCCAAAAATAAAAGCGATCGTAATTATTTGTAAATTTTAGGAATTTTTTAATTTGGAGATTTTTAACTTTTGAAATCCGGCGAGGGCAGATCTCACTCCAGAGTTTGTTCATTCCCTTACTTGACAAGTTAAATTATAAGCGTAAAATAGGGAGTGATATCACTAAATTTCGCTGATATTTATGTATAGAAGAATTTTACAACAAATAATAAGTAAAAAGTTTTTTAAAGGGAAGATAATTATTATTGTGGGAGCAAGACAGACAGGCAAAACTACTTTATGTTTAGAGATTTTAAAAAAATTTCCCCAGAAAGAGGTTTGTTCATTTAATTGTGATAATCCAACTGATAGAGAACAACTTGCTAATAAAGATTTAGAGTTTTTAAAACAATTAATTGGCAAAGCAAAATTGATTTTTATTGACGAAGCTCAAAAAGTTGAAAATATCGGAGAGACATTAAAGTTGTTAGTTGATTTTTACAAAAAAGAAAAACAAATCATAGTTACCGGTTCTTCAAGTCTCAACTTATTGGACAATACACAAGAGCCGTTAACTGGCAGAAAATATATTTACCAACTTTTTCCTTTAAGTTTGGAAGAAATCTATCTTGACGCGAATTATTTGAAGATTATTAAAGAATTAGAAAGTTTGATGATATTTGGTTCTTATCCTGAAGTTGTTTCTCAAACATCATTTGAAGAAAAAAAAGAATTACTTCGAGAGTTGTCTTCAAGTTATATTTATAAAGATATTTTGGGATTTCAAGATATCAAAGGTCCTGATGTTTTGGTTAAGCTGCTTAAAGCCCTAGCCCTTCAGATTGGTTCTCAAGTTTCTTACAATGAATTAGCCAGTATTGTTGGAATTGATAAAAAAACTGTTGAGCGATATATTCAGCTTTTAGAAAAAAATTTTGTCATTTTTAGATTAAAGCCATTTACTAAAAATAGAAGAAGAGAAATTTCCAAACTAAAAAAGATATATTTTTATGATAATGGAATTAGAAATGCGCTGATAAATAATTTTAATTTTTTAGATAGCAGAAAAGATGTTGGAGCGTTATGGGAGAATTTTATGATTGTTGAAAGAATGAAATTTCGTTTTTATCACAATATTGATGCTGACCAATATTTTTGGAGGACTTATGATGGTAATGAAATTGATTTAATTGAGGAAGAATCGGGCGAGTTGCGTGGTTATGAATTTAAATGGAGTTTGCAGGAAAAAAGAAGAAAATGCAATTTTAGATGGTTAGATTCTTATCAATTAATTACTAGGAAAAATTTAAAGTCATTTGTTATTAAGTAGAGAAAGATATTTTAATTTTTTGGGCGAGGTCTGTCCTCGCTCAAAGAAAATTTCCCTTAGCAAACGGAGGGCAGACCTCCGCCAATTCCTCTTCACTTTTTTTCTTTTTTGAATATAATTTCTAAAGAGAACAGAAAACAGGC
>CAYLVV010000140.1:0-1669 GCA_964387215.1 uncultured archaeon | reverse complement strand
TCCGATACTCTGCCATCTGGTATAGCCTTTGGATTGCTTATTCCTTTTTATAAACTTGAGAAAGAAAAGAAGCTGTTGCTGTTTTTGCTTCCTTTTGCATTTTTCTATCTCGGGGTTCCTTTTGCAGCAGCAGCTAAAATTCTGAATCCCACATTAAAAGGACTTCCAACTTATGAGACTCCTTTTTATTTAGATGCATGGTTTTGGAGTGATATGATAGTTAATATAGGAGCAGGCTTCTTTATTTTTTGGGGATATTTTAGGAGAGAAAATTCTAAAAATAAGTGAAAAGCCATTAAACGTTAAATAAGTGTTTAGAGCCTTTCTGCAAAACATTTTAAAAATAAATGCTACTCAATATAGAAAGCAAAAATTCGTCTTTTGTTTAAAGTTGGAGGTGTAGTTAAAATGGCAGAAAAACCACATATAAACTTGGTTTTCATAGGCCACGTTGACCATGGAAAATCTACATTAGTAGGTAGACTTCTTTATGATACTGGCAGCCTAGATGAACAGACTTATAGAAAATTAAAAGAGGAAGCTGCCGCTCATGGAAAGGAAACATTTGCATTTGCATATGTGATGGATACTCTAAAAGAAGAAAGAGAAAGAGGTTTAACTATTGATTTATCTTATAAGAAATTTCCTGGAAAAAAATACGAATTTACAATAATTGATGCTCCTGGCCACAAAGACTTCATTAAAAACATGATAACAGGAACATCACAAGCTGATGCTGCAGTTTTAGTAGTTGCAGTAAAGGAAGGAATAATGCCCCAAACAAAAGAGCATGCCTTCTTAAGCCAAGTAATGGGTGTAAAACAACTTATTGTTGCTGTAAATAAAATGGATGAAGTAAATTATGATGAGGCTAAATTTAATGAGTTAAAAGAACAACTTACTAAGTTACTAACAGGTATTGGCTATAAGCCTGAACAATTTAAAATCATACCAATAAGTGCTTGGGAAGGAGAAAATGTAACAAAGAAGCCTGAAAAGATGTCTTGGTGGAAGGGAGAAACACTAGTAGAAGCATTAGATGGGTTAAAAGCTCCAGAACAGCCAATTGATAAACCATTAAGACTTCCAATTCAAGATGTATACAACATTAAAGGCGTAGGTTGTGTTCCTGTTGGCAGAGTTGAAACAGGAGTATTAAGACCAGGAGATAAAGTAATTATAATGCCAACAGGCAAGGAAGCGGAAGTGAAATCTATAGAGAGTCATCACCAGCCATTGCAAGAAGCAAGGCCTGGGGACAATATCGGCTTTAACTTAAGAGGAGTAAGTAAGGCTGAAATAAGAAGAGGAGATGTTGTTGGCAAACCAGACAACCCTCCAACAGTAGTAAAGGAATTTACTGCAAAAATAGTTGTAATCAATCACCCAACTGCTGTTACAGCAGGTTATACACCAGTATTCCATATTCACACAGCACAAATAGCATGCCAGATTACAGAATTAATTGAAAAGCTTGATCCAAAAACAGGAGCTGTATTGGAGAAAAATCCAAAGTTCCTAAAGAACGGAGATGCAGCAACAGTAAAAATTGTGACTACACAACCATTATGTGCTGAAGAATATAATAAATTTCCACAATTGGGCAGGTTTGCAATAAGAGATATGGGGCAAACTGTTGCTGCTGGAATGATAATAAAGGTTACTCAAA
>CAYLVV010000139.1:0-1677 GCA_964387215.1 uncultured archaeon | reverse complement strand
ATTATTTTACTCGCGGCTCTTTTTAAGCGGTTCATTACTGCTAAACCTAAACCCTTTTCCTCAACTCCGAGAACTATTATCATCTCCGCATTTTTCCTATCAAATTCTCTAAACCATCTGAATAAATTTTTTGCAAGCTTTTTTGGGCTCTCTTCTGCAATAATTCCAATTCTCTTATCAGAAAATTTATTGCAGAGCTCCTTCAATTTTTTAATTTTATTTTTTTTATTCCCTATAAGCAGAATTACTTTTGCTTTTGGTGCATAGTGTTTTTTCATCATTCCCGGAGCTTTTATCTTTGCTGCTTTAGCTTTTTTTAAAACACTCTCGTGAATTTCCACTTCTCTAATTACTTTTTCAATCTCCTCAAGAGTAATGCCGCCCGGTCTAAGCAAAACCGGCTTTTCAGCGCTTAAATCTATGATTGTTGACTCTAGGCCTATGTTCGTTTTTCCGCTGTCGATTATAACTTCAATCTTGCCCAAAAAATCCTCTATAACATCTTTTGCTGAGGTTGCACTTGGTTTTGTTGCAATATTTGCTGAAGGCGCAGCAATAGGAGTTTTTGATGCTTTGATTAATGCTAATGCTACCTTGTGCTTTGGCATTCTAACAGCAACAGTATTTAAACCCGCACAAACTTCTTTAGGAATTTTTTTATTCTTTTGAAGTACTAATGTTAGGGGCCCGGGCCAGAATTTTTTAATAAGCTGTTTTGCTTTTTTGGGCACAGCTTTACATACTTTTTTGATATCTTTTTTGTTTGCAATGTGTACAATGAGTGGATTGTGCCATGGTCTTTTCTTAACCTCAAAAATTTTTCTTACAGCTTTTGCATTAAATGCATCAGCACCTAGGCCGTAAACTGTTTCCGTCGGAAAAGCAACCAGCCCGCCTTTTTGCAAAACATCAGCGGCAATTTTTATTTTCCTGTAATCGATCCTTTTCGCATTAATTTTCAGAATTTTTGTTTCCATATCAAAGAAAAAGCAATTACTAATAAAATACTTTTTAGCTCTGCAAATATTTTAACATTATTTTTACTAAACCAGGATGTTTAACAAGTTTTGTAGTAACAATTTTTGCACTCTGCAAAATATCTCCTTCTGCAATTTTCATTATGTCGTCTCCGTTCAGCGAACTTGCAATAGTTTCAAAGTCCTCATCATTTAAATTTTCCAGCATGTATCTCATTTTTAGAATTCTCTTAAGCTTATTCCCTCTTTTCCCGTACCACAAATCATTATACTTTTTCAAAAACTGCTCAGAGTAGTTTTTTTGCTTTACAGCTTCTGCTGCAACCTCTGCAGCAATTCCAGCTGCTTCAATAGCTAAACCTATGCCTCCGCCGTGGATTGGATTTACTTGGTGTGCTGCATCACCGCACACAAGCAGATTGTCTCTCGTCATATTCTCCAAAAAACCGCCTACCGGTATGCCGCCGGCATTAACAGCAATTATGCTTCCGTCTTTTAAACCTTCGTGTTTTTTGATAAAAGCATCCAAATATTCTTTTGCTTTTTTTGGTGCTAAGCCGCCAACACCAACTCCAACATTTGCTTCATTTTTTCCTTTCGGAAAGATCCAAACATAACCTCTGAATGCAACTTCCCTGCCAAAATATAAATGAATTAGCTCTGGCTCATCAAAATTAATGCCTGCCATTTCATACTGAAA
>CAYLVV010000138.1:0-1698 GCA_964387215.1 uncultured archaeon | reverse complement strand
AACCTCTCATTTCATTATAAATAATATCATATAGTTAGAAGTAAAGAAAGAGTAAATATTTGAAGTTAGCCTTTAGGAAAGAGTTTATAAGGGAACTTTAAAAATTCTCTCCCCTATACTCCCTAACCTATACTCCCTAACCTCTTTTATTTTTTTTCATCCTCTTCTCACAAACTCTCCACAAGGGTAAGGGCTAAAAGTGTTGAAAATAATAAACATAGGATTAATAAAAACAACTTTATTTTTACAATTTACCAAAGATTTATTCTTATCCCTGTTTAGGGATTTATACACAAAAGCTCACCAATATTAATATTGGTGATAAAATAACTTGGTTTTTAACCGAATATAAATTGATAAACAAAGAGTAAAAACATCTTTTCCGACAAGGTCTTATATTATTCTTCTATCTTTTCTTTTATTTATTCTAAACCTAAATCTTTACTTTCCTCTTCCTCCCCTCCCTTCCTTCGAAAACATCTTTCTCAATATTCTCATGAAAGTTTGGCATAGAAAATGCTTACCTTTAGAATATAAAGGTTTTTTCTTCTCGCGTAATTAAGGGAAGAAAAACATATTCCACCTCCTTATGGTGAGGACAGGTTATTAATCTCAAATTTTTCCTTCAAGAAAAAATGAGAAAATTGTTGAGGAAAAGGAGAAAGTTTCTAAAAAAAGGCAGTTTCTATAGAACAATTCTTGGAGGAATGATTGCCGGTATCGCTATTTTTATTTTTTGGAGGATAAAAGAAATAAATAGTGGTGAAAACATTTATCTCCAAACCATTTTCCCCAAGGTAGAAAGGAAGATAGAAATTTTCTCTTTAATTTTAAAAATAAGTTTGGCAATCATATTTGCTTTTTGGGCACGAATAAGATATTCATCGTTTAAAAGATTGTTTGATTTTTCATTTGCCACTATAGGATTGATTTTAGCCTCCCCTCTTTTTATAATTATTGCTTTTCTTATAAAGTTAGACTCTAAAGGGAGCATTTTTTTTAAGCAACAAAGAGTGGGTAGAAATGGCAAAATATTTAATATGTGGAAATTTAGAACAATGAGAGAGTACGCCGAATTAGAAAGTGGACCTGTGTGGGCAAAAAACGATGATCCACGAGTCACCAGAGTAGGAAGATTTTTAAGAAAATCTCATCTGGACGAACTTCCTCAGTTAATTAATGTATTTAAAGGAGATATGAGCTTAATTGGTCCCCGGCCAGAAAGATATATGTTTATAGAGATGATTCATCGCCATATTCCTGAGTATAAAGAAAGATTGAAGGTAAAACCAGGAATAACAGGGTTAGCCCAGGTTCGCTATAAATATGGAGCTTCGGTGAAAGATGCGGCAAAAAAATTAAAGTATGATTTGCTTTATATTAAAAAAATGTGTTGGCTACTTGATTTTCAAATATTGTGGTGGACAGCAGAGAAAATTCTTACCGGAGAAGGGGCTCGATAGTTAAAGATAGAGGGCTAAAAAACATCTTTTGGCGCTGTTGTGAAATAAGCAAAAAATGGTTTCACCTAAAATAAAATTGGTTTCGTAAAGCGGTTTCGGTTGCGGCTAAGGTAGCGAGATTCTGCGAATGTCGAATTGCAAAATGAAAAATGCAAATATTAAAAATGTAAAATGTCAACAAAAAAACACCAAAAGCAGAAAGAATTTTGACTTTTGCACTTTGCAATTTTTCCGC
>CAYLVV010000137.1:0-1721 GCA_964387215.1 uncultured archaeon | reverse complement strand
AAACTTTAAAAAATTAGCAGAAGAATCAGGAATTCCTGAAGAGTTCTTGATAAGAGAACTCTTACAAAAGCTTATACTCCTGTTTTTAAGCAAGAAGAACTTCTTCAAAGAAGGAGTCTTTCAGGGTGGTACATGTCTCAGAATAGTATACAACAGTCCAAGATTTTCAGAAGACCTTGATTTTGTTTTTAAACAAAAGGATAGCAGTTACTTCTCCAAATTGGAAGACATTTTATCTAATGTAGAGAATTTTATAACAGAAAAAACCCTGTTCACCGAAAAAACTATTCTGACATTGCAGAAAGGTAGCGAAAGTTTTAAGAGGTTTAAGCTGAATATATTTATTAAAAAATTAAGAAAAATAACAATAAACCTCGAGTTCGCAAATATACCATCTTATATAAATGATTTAGAAATCCTTTCATATGATTTTTTTAACTTTCCAGTGAGAAAAGAATCCTTAGAGGAGATACTCTCTGATAAAGTTGTTGCTTTTGGTCTAAGAAATTACATAAAGGGAAGAGACATCTGGGACATATTTTTTATAAAGGCAAAGGGGTCTAAAAAGATTAAAAAAGATATAATCTTAAAAAAATTAGAAGATTACAGAAGCTCTCCTTCTAAATATAAGACAAGGGTTAAAAGAAACCTAACTTTACTTAAAGAAAGAGGAATTGAAATACTTGATAACGAGATGAGAAAATTTTTACCTCGCGAAATATACTCAATAGAAAAAAGAAATTTCAAAGAAATAATAAAAGAAGTTCAAATCTTCATCAAGGAAGCTACGGAGAAAATAGAATGAAACTTAAAGAATATCTAAACCTTTTCAAAAAATACATAAATAAAAAGATATTTACAATTAACGAGATATCAACTTTAACAAACATTGATAAAAAAACTCTATCAGTAGAGTTAAATAGATTGGTTAAAGATGGAGTTATTGAAAGAGTCTCTAAGGGAATATATATAAATCCACTTAATAAACCCACTATAGAAGAGCTGGCTTCCTTTTTAAAGTATCCTTCATATATAAGTATGGAATATGCTTTATTTGTAGAAAATATTCTGCCTCAGGCAGTTTATGTGGTAACTCTCATAACCACCTCGTATCCCTATGTGTATCACTATAAAGATTACACATTTGAATACCATCATATCAATAAAGAATTCTTCTTTGGATTCTACAAAGAGAGCGGCGGAACATATCTTGCTTATCCAGAAAAAGCACTACTTGATTTAATCTATATTAGATATAAAAAGGGAAGGATGAGTCTTGAAAGATTGGAAAGCTTCATTGATGACCTTTACCTTGAAGAAATTGATAAAAATAGACTTTTAAAGTGGGGAGAAATTATGGGAATGCTACCTTTTCTCATGACCCTAAAGAAGATTATGTAATAGATAAAAGAATTAATATGTATGGTAGAATTTAATAGAGGATGCTTGGCATGAATGAAAGGGAGAGAAGAATAAACGCAGTTAAAAAACTTAAGAAAGCTTTAAAAACTTCCTTTGGGGATGTTGAAATAATAGTTTTCGGCTCACTGGCAAGAAACAACTTTGATTTCTTTTCTGATATTGATGTAGTGGTATTAATTGACAAAGAGGTTAATAACGAGGTAAGAAAAAAGATATTTGAGATAGCTTTTAATATAGGCTTAGAAGAGAATGTGCTTTTTGGTGTAATAGTAAAATCCAAAAAATTCTGGAAGTTAAGA
>CAYLVV010000136.1:0-1724 GCA_964387215.1 uncultured archaeon | reverse complement strand
CATTTAGTGTATTCCAACTATTGATCTCAGCAATTGTAGCATTCGCAATTCTGTATGTTTTGCTGACTATAATACCAACAGGAGGCTTTGTTGGAAGAGATCCTACAAGTGTTGCAAAAGATCTTATTGGAGATAGGCTAAAATATCCTGGAAGTCCAAAGGATAGCGATGTACTCAGATTTAGTAAAGGGAGCAATATTGCAGCAAGGGCTGTTGCAAAAGACACAGGAATTACTGCTAAGCAGATAGCGATATGCAAAGGAGATTTTGAAGATAATGAAGATTTTAAATTTAAAGGGGATGAGAGCGCAGGAACGCATTGGTTAACCTATGATGGAACACCAATAGATGCAAAGATTAGAGTAGTGTGTGATAGGGGCGACATGATTGGAAGTATAGTGGACGCATCTGGTGGTAATTGGGAAGCTTGCAAAATAGGTAGCGATTGTACAGAAGGAAGAACCTGCTGTGCAATTATTTTGATGTTCAGATAATAAGAATGATAAATAAACAACTTTTTTATTCTTTTTTAATAAGAAGTAGATATAGCTATGAAAATCAACATTCCTATAAATAAAAATCGTGCATTAGTAAGTTTGGGTAAGCCTTGTCCTTTTAGTTGTGACTATTGCTATATAACAACTGATTTTAAGAAATTTGGAAGTTATAAGCCAAAGGAAATTGTTGAGGCTATTAAAAAATTAGATGTGCCTATTGTGCAATTTGGCTATGATACTGAAACTTTAGTTTTTGATGAATTTTTTGAAGTGATGGATTTATTAATAAAAGAAGGCATTAAAAAGCACATAAGTCTTTCAACAAAGGTTGGATATAATGAAAATTTAGTTAAAAAATTAAGCAGCTACGCTAGTTGGTTTAAAAAGGAAAAATTAGCATTTGTAACATTGATAACGTTAAGCGATTTGCGTGGAACTTATGAAAAAGCGCCCTCTGTTAAGGAAAGAATAAAATTTGGAAAGGCACTAGTAAATGCAGGAGTGCCATGTTACATAAACATAAGACCAATGTTACCTTCAGTAGAAATTTCTGAATATAAGCACATGTTGGATATTGCAAAAAGCTTTAGTGGTGCAGTAATTGGAAAATTTTATTATGATGAACTGCTTGCAAAAAGATTTAATCTTCCAACTGAAAATGTTAAAAAATGTAAAATTCCATGGTCTTTGCATGATGGAGAGTGGTTTATATATGGAGAAGATATAGAGGAAAAATTAGTTAAATTGGGAAAAAGCAAAAAAGTAAATGTCTTTTTGTCATCAGTGGATGCTGTAATGTATGAAGCAGAGAAAATAAAAGGATTGATGCAAAAAAGAAAAGAATTTGTGATTTCAGCTTACATAGTTTATAAAAATAAAGTTCTACTTATATACAGCAAAAAATTCAAAATGTGGTTGCCACCGGGTGGCCATATTGAAAGCAATGAAATTCCTGAAGATGCATTAAAAAGAGAAGTTTTGGAGGAAGTAGGTTTAAAATTAGAAGAAAATTTAAATGAAGAACTTGATGATTTTAACACGATATCATTAAGAAAACCAGATTTTTTGCAGGTTGAAAATATTGATGCTGAACACCAGCATATTGATTTAGTATATTATTGCAAAGCTAAAGATGATAAAGTAAATGCTTCCCAAAGAGAAGTTTCCAAGTTTAGATGGTTTACTGAAGAGGAGTTAAAAAGGAACTTACAAATAAAAAGAAATGTT
>CAYLVV010000135.1:0-1739 GCA_964387215.1 uncultured archaeon | reverse complement strand
AACGACAAAATACTTCCACTGTAATTTTTTCATTAGTTTTACCTCCTCATATTTTGTATTTTTAACACTTTAATTTTAAAATTTTTTAAAGATTAGTCAATAAAAATTTATAAACAAGGATTCCACAAAATTCAAACTTATCTATAATCTATTTTATAAGAGAGTTATTGCTAAGAAAAATTGATGTCTCTTACCGCTAAGGGATTCCAATATGTTTCTGAACTTGTTCAAGATAAAGAGACAACTTAATTTTAGCTTGAGAGTCCAAAAATCAAATCCTTTTTTATATCATTTAATTTTAGAGAATATAAATTAAATTCTGGAAAGTGTCTTTTTATAATTTCTAATATTTTTTCTGTATCTCTTTTTTCTGTATTTTTACCAAAAATTATTGTTAAATTTCTCCTGTATTTCATTTCTTTTTTAAGAATATATTTTAGAGTGTTAAATAGCGTCGTACCTTTAAACCTGAATCTGCCATTATAAACCAATTTGTATTTACCATCTTCAGAATCCTTTCCTATATAACCACTTTTAATATTTTTTATAGAGGTCCTCATTTTTTTCAAATTATTTTCAAAAGATTCGGTAGAATCAAAATTCAAAAGTGCTTCTATCACCTCAGGTATTGATTTGGATTCAACAATATTTATATCCTTTCCTTCTTTCCATTTAGTTCTCTTTAACCTTGAGAGAGTGTATTTTTCGATGGGGAGGATTAAAATTTTTCCCACCGGGATCGTAAATATAATATTTTTAATATTTTTAATGCTTGAATTTACATCAATAACAACTGATGACCCCAGAGAATGAAACATCTCAGTTGTATCTTTTCCATAGGAAAAGGTAACTATTGCACTATCCCCACCAAGGATGAATTCCCAGTGCTCCTTTCTCATATTTCTATTTATGATACTCTGAACATCACCAAATCTTTTTAAAAAATTGATAACTCTATGCGACTCATTTGTATGTATATGAACTTTTAGATAGTCATGATTTTTTACAAAAAGTATTGAATTTCCAAATTTCCGTAGCTTCTCCTTAAGATCTTTAACTACACTTTTTTTAATTTTTACTTCTACCTCAAGACAGTTTTCAAATTCAGGAACTTTTTTCCACACAGATGAGGTTTGAGTTTTAATTTCAACAAAATCTCGATCAGCAGGTTTTCCTGTATAAATTTCATAAAGTGATTTTAAAAAACATATGAATCCCTCGCCCCCAGCGTCAAAAACTCCAGCTTCTGAAAGTATCGGGAGAAGTTTAGGAGTTTCTTTAAGCGTCTCAACCCCGATCTTAAAAGAATTAGTTACAGCTTCTATTATATTTTTAGAGTTATCTATTGCTTCGCTTGCCTTCCTCATAACTGTAAGAATTGTGCCTTCTTTTGGGTTGTCAATAACTTTATAGGCATTTTTAACCCCTCTTTTAAATGCATCCTTTAAGACTTTTAAGGTTCCTTCTCTGTCTCTCACAGTTTCAAGGAAACCTTTTAAAAATTGTGAGAACAAAATACCAGAGTTCCCATGTGCAGAAAGAACTATTTTTTTAATTATGCACTTTACGAATTCTCCTTCCGCTGTGTCTTTACACTTTTCAATTGCTTCGTTAAGTGTCATAAACATATTAGAACCAGTATCTCCATCTGGAACAGGAAAAACGTTTAAATTGTTTATATAGCTTTCATTCTTTCTTAAACAATTAAGGGTAGAAAAAAGAATCTTTTTTATTTTTTT
>CAYLVV010000134.1:0-1755 GCA_964387215.1 uncultured archaeon | reverse complement strand
TTGTTACTCCTTAACATCCTATTTTGTCAGCTAAAAGAAAATCTAAGTTAGCTCAGCGATATTATATAGTTTCAACCACCGGAGAAAGAAGATTGGATCATATGACAGGTCATTCAAAAATTACTTTTATACCTGCTTTCCAGTTAAAGGTAGGAGATATTTTAGCCCTTCCTTCTCTTAAGCTAAAACAGAGGAAAAACTTTAGCATCAAGATGAGAACGCACCATCTATCACCGGTTAAAGCTGAAATTCCACTTACTCCCAAGCTTATGAAGGTGTTTGGTTTCTATATCTCAGAAGGCTCTACATGGAAAAAAGAGATAAAGTTTACCGTAAATTCAAAGGAGAAAAAATACATAGATGAGATAACAAAAATCATTAAAAAATATTTTGGCGTTTCTACCAAGATAAAAGAAAGAACAGAAAATTGTATCAAAACAAGAACCACTTGCTCTGCCTTGGCAGACTATCTCCGAGACACTTTTGGGGGTTATGTCCACAAAAAAAAGATTCCCTACCAATGGCTGGCTCTGCCTAAAAAATATCTAACAGAGCTCGTTCAAGGAGTTTGGTATGGTGACGGAAGTAAAAGTTGTTCAAAATTCTGCCTTGGAACAACCTCAAGAGAACTCTTTAATTTTATGAAACTTCTAATGCTTAAGTTTCAGATAGCTTTTTCAACCAAAGAGTACAGTCCACGTGTAGATAAAAATGGAGTTAATCATAAAAGAGCTTATCATTTAATTATTGGTAATCCCTCTTATATCAAAAAAATGAACTTGGTTCTACCAAATATGAAAATATCTTTGAAAAGAAAGGGCAGAAGAACAATTTGGTTTGAGAAAGATAAGATGTTATACCACATTAAAAAAATTACAGAAATCCCGTACCAGGGACAAGTTTTTAATCTTGAGGTAGAAAACGCAAACTCCTATATGCTTGAAGGTGGAGTTGTTCATAACTGTTTCCCTCGGGACTCTCGCGCTTTTTATGCTTTTGGTAAAAGATACGGAATTAAATCTGAATTAGCCAAGGCTACGGATAAAATAAATCAATTTCAGATAAAACATTTAGTTAATAAAATTTTGGATATCATTTCTTCTCTTAAAGAAAAATCAGTGGCTGTTTTAGGCCTTTCTTATAAGCCAAAAACGCCGGTAATTGAAGAATCGCCATCCATAGAACTGATTAAAGAATTTTTAAAGAGAAAATTAAGAGTTATTGTTTATGACCCTTTGGCTATGGGAAATACAAAAAAAATTTTTGGAGATAAAATTCTTTATGCCTCTTCAGTTAGAAATTGTTTTTCTTTGACTTCTCTTTGCATTATTGCTACCCCAGACAAAGAATTTCAAAAAATCAATAAAGGTTATATTAAACATAATCCAACAACAATTATTGATTGCTGGAGAATAATTAATCCAGCCAGATTAAGTAAAAAAATAAACTATATAAGCATTGGCAGGTTTCAAAATGAGGTTAATAGAAAAAGTTAAAAAATATTGGGATGCTCGTCCTTGCAATATTAGGCATTCTCCAAACCCAGTAGGAACTCGGGAATATTTTGACGAGGTAGAAAAAAGAAAATATTTCGTAGAACCTCATATTCCTGATTTTGCTCAATTTGAGAGATGGAAAGGGAAGAAAGTTTTAGAAATAGGATGCGGTATTGGAACTGATTCTATCAACTTTGCTCGAAATGGGGCAGATTTAACAGTTATTGAACTTTCTGAAAAAAGTTTAGAGATTTGCAAG
>CAYLVV010000133.1:0-1796 GCA_964387215.1 uncultured archaeon | reverse complement strand
AATCCTGGTTTCATCCACCAAGTTGCCCATTTAAAGGTGCTTTCTGCTGTTTCTCCAGCTTTTAGGTTCGAGCTTATATAGTGTGTAGATTTGCCTATTTTTCCATCATCAATGATTGCCATTATTGGAAAGCCATTAGCACATTCTTGGCTTACGTTTGAAAGGCCTGGGAAATTTGAAACATAAATTAAGTCTTTAGAGCTTGCATTTTGGATGATTGCAGTTACTTTAAGCTGGTCATCTGTGGTAAGGACTGATTTATTGGAGGTGAGGTCTTTTATAATTAAATCTGGGTAGTCTGCTTTAGGTAAACATTCTCCTAGGCAGCAATATGCAGAATCTAATGAAGTAATAAAGCCTCCTGCTGAGCAGAATTCATCTGCATTACATATAACTCCACCAACTTCAGCACAGGTTTGTTGCACTCCTGTGGTAATCTCTTCATAAGTTGCTGCAAATGAAATTTGATCAACATAAAGAGTGCTACTTAGTTTTAATTTATCTATCTTGGTTTTAGGACCAGTAACTCCAAAATATGCGTAATCATATTGGCATACTGCAATAACTATTTTACATTCGTTATCGGTGCAAAACCTATATGGGCTTAATTCTGAACTACTTAAAGTAGCGCGCAAAATACAAGGCGGATCAATATTTGGATCAACACATGCATTTGTTGCTGAATCTAAAGTAACTCATACATTTGGCGGGCCAGTCAATAAACTTGCTGTATTTTTTAATATCAAAAGCCAAACCTTATTTTGAGCTACAGGCTCAGAGGCTAAAGAATTCCAACCAGTATAAGAGATCGTTACACCTTTTAAATTGCTAGGAAGTATTAATTCTCCCCTAACACAATCCATTACTTTTAATTGGTTACCTCCCCACTCTGAAGTAGGTATTTCTTGTACGCCTGAAACATTAAATGTTTGGTTATCTGCCTCATCTAATTTACTTAACTCTGCATCCGGAATATTAAAGCTAGCAAGACTTAGGATGTTTTTTGTTTCCGGAAATTCTGAGAATGTTGCTGGTAAATAGCTTGGATCCGGAACATTTACTTTAATATGGCTTTTCTTCAAACTTACCTTTTCTTTATCCTCTGAGGGTTTAAAATCCTTAGCAATTATTTTTCTTTTTGGACCTCCAAGAATACCCTTTGTTGGCGGTTTTCCGGCATACCAACCTATTTTATGCACAATTCCATCCTGCCTAAAGCATATCTTTCCGTCATTATAAAATGTAAAACCATATTTAGATTGGCCCTTACTTATAGTAAAGCTTCTTTTGCATTCCTTACTTTCTACTTCTGCAGAGCTCTCAGGATCTAAGCATATTGTATAAGTATTTGCTTCTACAGGGGGTATCGCGCATAACTCTGCAGCATTTATTGGAAGATTTTTCAAATAAGTAATATCTCTTTTTACAATAGCTTCCACAGCTTTAGATAAATCAACACTAACTCCATCAAATGCCATAAGTTCAACAGTAGGCAATCCTTCAAATAATGGCCCATTAAATTTTGCTGCAAATAACGGTTTATTTTCTTCAGAATATAGAACAGCCCAATATGGAGGCATTGGCATCTCTGCCGTAGCAAACCCTTCACCAGTAAAGCAATATGGTTCTGGTTCAATATCCCTAATAGATTCTATGTCCAAAGATTCTCCGCTATAAAGCTTAAATCCTGAAATTCCAATCTCTTGAACAACTTTATTGTAAATTTCTTCTTCTGGCATATTTCTTATATCTTCGAGAGAGTAACCTAGCGCCTCTAAAATGCTTGGGCATTGTGG
>CAYLVV010000132.1:0-1810 GCA_964387215.1 uncultured archaeon | reverse complement strand
AAACCGTATTTTTCTCTTATAATGCTAATTAATTTTGAGCTTAAGCCGGAAGCTCCTAAAATTGCATTAATTAAATAAAATTCCTCAAAATTCTCTAAGGCATTTGGAATCTTTACACCTAAAGCTAAATAACTCTGATTGATTTTCCTTTTTTCCTCAACAGAAAAAAATTTTTGCTTGGGAATTTTTATTTTTCTTTTTTTAATTCTTTTTTCCTTCTTGCTAAATTCTTCTACTAACCTGTTCAACTCTTTTTGGCTAAAATTTCCACTTAAAGCAACCCAAAAATTACTTCTACGATAAAATTTCTTGTAGTATTTTTGCAAAATTTTTTCATTTATTCTATTAACACTTTTTATCGTGCCTAAAACAGGCATTCCGCATTTATGCTTAGGAAATAATGCTGAATAAAGCATATCTACAATATAATACTCGGGATTCTCATAATTATAATTAATTTCACTCAAAATTATTTTTCTCTCTAATTCAATATCTTTTTTACAAAAAGCAGCCTCCAAGCATATATGCTTTAATGTTTTTAACAGCCTATTGAAATATTTAGTCAATACTTCTGCATAAAAATGCGTATATGCGTGGTTTGTTGCCGCATTAAGTTCTCCGCCAATTTGCTCAATAGAAGCCGAAATCTGCTTTTTACTTATGTGCTTTGGACCATTAAAAGAAATGTGTTCTAAAAAATGAGCCAAACCATTATATTTTTTCTCCTCATCAACTGTGCCAAATCTTGGCATTATACTTAAAGCAATACTTTTAGCTTTAAAATTACTTATAATCAAATTGCAATTGTTAGAAAGCTTTATAAATATCATAAACTATTCAAACCTTGTTAGCTTTTTAAATATTTTTAGGTTGAATTTTCTCATGCCAAAATGGAATCCAAAAAAGTGTTGCTATTGTGGTGCATGTGTTGGAGTTTGTCCTCAAAATGCAATAACTTTAGAGGAGCCTCCGAAAATAGTAATTGATAAAGAGAAATGTATTAAATGCGGTGCCTGCGTTAAAATCTGTCCTGCTGGAGCATTAAAACCTGGTGAGGAGTAATGGCTGAATGGGATGTTATTGTTATTGGTGCTGGTCCTGCTGGACTAACTGCTGCAAGAGTAGCAGCAGAAAATGGCTTAAGTGTGTTGTGCTTAGATAAAAAGCAGGAAATTGGTATTCCAGTAAGATGTGCGGAAGGTATTGGATTAGGTGTCTTTAAAAACCAAAATATTCCAATAAAAAAAGAGTATTGCATGTGGCCTATTGAAGGTGCTGCATTATACGCTCCTTCTGGCAAAAAAGTTGAAATAACTTTTGGAGAAACCTCTGGCTATATTGTTGAAAGGCGTATTTTTGAAAAGTTTTTAGCGAGATGGGCTGCAAAAGCAGGAGCAAAAATAAAAGTTAAAAGCAATGTTGTAAAGGCGGAAAGGAATAATGGAAAAGTAAAAGTTTTCTATGAGCATTTTGATGAAATGCTTGAGGAAGAAGCAAAAATAATTATTTCTGCTGAAGGCGTAGAAGCAAAAATTGCAAGACAATTGGGTCTAAATACTACTAATAACCTAAACGATATTGACTCGGGTTTTCAGTATGAAATGGCTGGCATTAATTTTGATGAGCCTGAGCTAATTCATTTATACTTTGGCAGGGAAGTTGCATTGAGAGGTTATGTTTGGATCTTTCCAAAAGGAAAAAATGAGGCAAATGTTGGTGTTGGAGTAGGTGGCTTAGCACCAAAAAAAGCAAAAGAATATTTAGACTCCTTTATTAAAAAACACGAAGGTTTAAAAGACGGAAGCATAAT
>CAYLVV010000131.1:0-1890 GCA_964387215.1 uncultured archaeon | reverse complement strand
CTTTAAAACAGCAAAAGCTATGGTTTAATATAAATTCAAATAATAAATTTGAATTGGGAAAAGAGGCTATACTCAATAAAACTGCAGATGGTTGTGAAATAAGGATTAGAGATTTGCATACTATGGCAGAGGAGTATTACGCATTGATTAAAAGCTAGTAATTAGCAATAATAATATTCTCCTTTTTCCTTTTGCTCTTTATCCTTTACTGAGTTTGGTTTGTTTACTCTTGGCCTTTTAGTTTTTTCATCCCTTCTAAAGGTAATTCCTATCTGTTTTAAGAATAAATTCATTCCCTTACGCATATTCAAAATCTGAGAAGCAAAGCCCTCCAAAGCAGGAATACCATTAAAGACTATAAGCCTGTCCGCAACAAAATCTATAAACAAAATATCATGATCTACAACTAAACAGCATTTTTCCTTTTTCTCAGCCAGAATTTTTATTGCATGCGCTATCTGCAGCCTTTGTTCAATATCCAAATATGCGGAAGGCTCATCTAATAAGTAAAAATCAGCTTCTTTGCATAGGCAGTGTGCAACAATAACTTTCTGCAACTCGCCGCCGCTTAACTGCTTTAAATTACTCTCCTCTAAATTAAAAATATCCAGCTTCTTCCTAAATTCACTTTCATAAAATTCATAATCTACATCTTTTTCTTCAAACAGCTCTCTAACGATCTTATCTTCAGCTTTTATGTATTGTGGCTTATATGCAATTTTTAATTTCCATTCTAGTTTGCAATTATCTGGCTTTAACTCATTTGCAAGCATTTTTACAAAAGTAGTTTTACCGATTCCGTTTCTACCTAAAATACCAACAACTTCTCCTTTATAGAGTTTAGAACTTTCAACCTCAAGCTTAAAATTTTTAAATTTCTTTTCTAATTTTGGATATTTTAAAAATAAATTTCTCTTTTGCTCTTCAGCAGGAGGCTTAATTTCAAATTTAATTTCATACCCTCTAAATCTTATGTTCTCATTCTTCAAAAAACCTTCTAAATATTCATTTATTCCATTTCTAACACTTTTAAGCTGTGAAACAATACCATATGCATGCGGCTTTCCAAACAATACATGCACATAATCGCTTAAATAATCTAAAACAGCCAAGTCGTGTTCAACAACTAAGCATGAAGAACCTTCTTTAAGCTTGTAAATTTCTTTTGCTGCTCTTAATCTTTCATAAACATCTAAAAATGCAGAAAATTCATCAAAAAAATAGAGTTCTGCTTTTTTACACAATGTTGCAGCTATTGCAACTTTTTGCAATTCACCACCGCTAAGTACATTAATTTTTCTTTCTAGTATATTCTCCAAATCAAATTTCTTTATAATTTCTTTCAGGTCTTTTTCAGCAACTTTCTGCAATAAATCTTTTACTTTTCCTTTATAGCGCTTAGGAATATCAGTAATATATTGTGGCTTATAGGCTAGTTTTATTTTATTTTCCTTCATTTTTTGAAAAAATTTCTGAAGCTCATTCCCTTTAAAAAATTCAATAACGTTCTCAATCTTTACTTCCTTTTCTAAATTTCCCAAGTTTGGAATAATGAGACCAGCAAGAATATTTAATGCAGTGGTTTTACCAACACCATTTCTACCTATGATGCCTACTATACCTTTTTCTTTTGGTATTGGCAAAGAAAAAAGCCTGAACATGTTTTGGCCGTACTGATGCACTGGTTTTTCTAGCTCGATAGGAAGGTTTACAATAGTTATTGCTGAGAAAGGACATTTCCTAACGCAGATGTTGCAGCCTATGCATAAATTTTCAGAAATATTTGGTTTTTCAGAGTTTTCATGAATGATGCATTTTTTGCCGCTTTTATTAACTGGGCAAACTCTTTCACATAAATAATTACATTTCTAAGGATTGCACAAATAATAA
>CAYLVV010000130.1:0-1928 GCA_964387215.1 uncultured archaeon | reverse complement strand
ATTTTTTCAGCATTGCATTCTTTTCCGTTGTGAAATATTTTCATTTCCGGATTTTTTGTTATGGTTATGGTTAGATTTACTGGAAGTGGCAAAACAATTCCATGGTTATTGTAAACAACAAAATGCTCTCCAAAAAGTATTACTTTGCCAGGAGCATTTCCAAAAAACATACTATCGCCTAAAAAGTTGAGCAATTTTTTCGCCTAAGAATTTTTCCTCTCCCTCTCTTAATGCCTTAACAGCTTCCAACCATTCTTTAGCCTTTTTGCTTTTAGGTTTGAATTTTTCAATTGCTTCTTCAGGAGACTTTGCTTTAGAGAAATGCATTATCCATTCAACAGCAGCCTTAACAACATCATTCGGCATTCTTTTGATTTTTTTTGCTGAGTTAGCCTTTCTTATTTGTTCCTCAAGTACTTTTTCATACTTCTCAAACTTCGGAAATTTTATTCTCTTCATTTCCTCAAAAAGTTTTTCCTCAGTTAAGCCTAAGTGCTTTAAAAGTGCTAAATAGAATTCTTCCTGAACTGCGTGCAGCTTTTTAACAATTGGTTGGAATTCTTTGGGATAATTTTCCACTATGTTTCTAGCTCTCAAACGCATGCAGCTTTCCATAGCTACCGCATACAAAGGAGCCTTTTTGCCGTATTTCTTTTTAAGATATTGTAAATCCCCTCTGTGCAACCTTTCATTTCCAACAAAGAATGCTCTCCTCTCAATAACCCTCTCTCCAGAAGCCTCAATCAGCTTATCTCCAATAACTACTGCTCTTGCAACAATCTGCCATTCTTTAGGCCAATCTTTTATTTTTTCTTCTATCTCCTTCAGAGAAAGTTCGTGGATTTCAACAATATCCGTAATTCTTTTGAAAGCCTCCTCATTCAACCCTTTAAAAATATGAGGGTACATTTTTGCGTATCTTCTAATTACTGCTGCTCCATGAATGCCATGCGGTTTTTCCTCGGTAGCTTTTCTCACTATATCATGCAGCCAACCTGCAATAGCTGCGTATTCAGCAATAATATCCGCTTCCTTTGCAAGTTTTTTATTTTTTAATGCTAGCTGCTTTGCGATTTCTCTTGCGCAAAAAGAAACAACCCTAACATGAACTATATCATGAGCCTTAGAAAGTTGACCCCTTCTTTCAAGCAACGCAAACCTTCTGCGCAGCAATTCTTCAACTCTTCCAGAAACCCTGCCTATAGAAATATGCTTATGCAAAGCGGCTCTCTTTTTTAGCATAGCAATCACCTGTACATAGGCAAGAAAATAATCCATAGTGCTGCTGCAATAGCTATAAGCAATGCAATGCTAACATATAATGTTGATACTTTCTTCCTTGTATGCTTTTTTGCAGCAGTTTTTTTCTTTACTACTTTCTTTTTCTTTTTTCTCTTTGCCATAACCTCCACCAATAAAATTTTATGGTTCTTATTTTTAAAGCTTTGGTTTTTATTTTGCAATTAATTCCAATATTCTTTTTACCTTCTTTAAATCATTCTGAAGATGTTCTTTTATATCGTTAAATAATAGCTCTCTCTTAGCGGGAGAATATTCACTCTTATACTCATCCCATTTTTTACTCAATTCTAAAGAACCATCTACTATTTCATCCAGCAGCTTTGAAGCTTCTTTTGGAATTCCTGCATAATCCTTTGCATCCATGTACTCTCTTAATGCTGCAACTAGTTCAACCATTGTGTTGTAGAAATCCTCCAAGTCTTTCTCATCTTCTTTAAAGAATATTTCTTTTTCCTTTGCATCAGCGTATTTTTCTACTGCCTTTACCAATGCTTTAGCAGAGCTCTTTTTATTTCTTAAAAATACATCTCCTAATTTTGCTAAGCTCTTTTGCAATTCTAGTTTTGCTGCTTCTAAAGCTACTTTCTTTTCATTTTCTTCTTTTTCTATTTTTTCCAATTCTACAA
>CAYLVV010000129.1:0-2030 GCA_964387215.1 uncultured archaeon | reverse complement strand
TTTTCTTCAAGTAGTTTCTTCAATTCGTCTAGAGTAATCACTTCAACAGTATTTTTTAGCACCAAAGAGAGCTTCTGTTCAATTCCAACCATAGAAAAAGATAGCCTATTTTAATTTTTAATTTTATTCATTCCTTATCCTTTCTTTTATTTTTGATGTTTTGTATTTGTGGTCTTTAAATTTTCCAATTCTTATTATTTTGATTTTTTTATTGCAACTTTTAATTGCTTCTTCCAATTTTTCTTTATTGACTTTTTGATCATAGCCTAAAGCAATAATATCAGGATTAATTTCTATAATTTTTTTGAAAAAATTTTTTTTATCTCCTAAAACAACTTTATCCACAAATTTAAGCGCTTTTAAGATTTCGGCCCTTTCCTTCTCATTATGTAACGGCTTTTTTCCTTTTATTCTTTTTACATTTTCATCTCTCGCAATAACAACTATTAATTCCTTTCCTAATTTCTTTGCTTTTTTTAAAAAATAAATATGGCCTAAATGCAGAATATCAAAAGTGCCAAAAGCCAATACTTTCTTCATATAATCACTTTCTCAGCTTTGCTTTATCATAGAGGTATTTCACAATAGCTCTTGGAATTCTATTATGCAAGAAATCTTTCATAAATCCTGGAGTGAAATTTACTTCTATCAAATAATTTTCTTGTTGTGGAGTTTGGACAAAATCAACAGCGCATATTTCTAAACCTAAAAATTTAGCTACTTTTAGTGAAATATCCTTTAATTCTTTCTCTGGCGGGACTTCATAAGCCTTTCCACCAATGGAAACATTTGCACGCCAGTCTTTTCCTATTCTTTGAATAGCAATAACATTGCTGCCAATTACCAAATACCTTATATCTTTTTTTCCAGCAGGTACATATTCCTGTAAGCATATAAACTCCTCAAAAATATTTAGAGTATCTAATATTGGTTTTAATTCTTTATCAGAGTTTATTAACATAACTCCTTTTCCGCCAAAGCCACTTAATAATTTCACTACTGCAGGATAACCAATTTTCTTTACTATTTGCATGGTTGCTTCTGGTGTTGTTGTTAAAGAAGTAGTTGGTATGTTTATATCTAATTCAGAAACTAATTTTGTGGTATGGTATTTATTGTTAGTTATGGAGAATGCTTCTAAACAATGAGGCATTACTTTACAAGATTTTAAAGAGTATAAGACAGGTTGCGCAAATGCAAAATCTTCAGCAAAAACTCTAATGAAGGCAACATCAAACTCGTTTAAAAGAGTATTTTTATAATAAACTTTATTTTCTCCTCTTATGCACTCAATTTTTAATTTACTTAGGGGTACACTAAGCACTGTATCAAAATATTTTTTAGCTTCTTCCAAAATAAGAAGTCTAACATCTTCTGTGCTGTGAATTCCTTCTATCAACAAAAACTTCATTTCAATAACACCTTGTAATATTCTGCTAAAATTTTAGCTACATTTTTTCCTAAAACCTTTTTAGCTTCTAGAAAATCAATATTTGGCCTAATTCCAATAAATTTCCCTTGGATAATCTTTACAACTCCAAAATCCAAACCAATATTTTTCAATGCCGAAATTGCAATTTTCGCTTCAGTATTTGTTATTGCTGCAGATGTTTTCTTCTTTTGATGTTCAAATTTATTTTTGTCCCATTTTCTCTTAATTGCAAAAGTTTCATCACCAATAACGATGACATAAATCAAATCATCTTCAAGAAATTCTTGTAAAGTGATCGCATCAACCCTATCTTTAATGCTTTTAACAAAAGAAGAGAATGTCTTTTTATTGTCTATAACTATACTTTGAGTTTTTTTATTTTTAATAAAAGTTTTAACTATTACAGGAAAACTAAATTTTTCAATTACGCTCTCTAAAGATTCTCTTGATGCAATTATGTGAGTTTTCGAAATAGGTATTTTACAGCTATTAATTATTGTATAAACTAGTGGTAAATTTGAAAGAGTATAGTAAGCATTTGGTTTTATGTTGCAATATATTCCTTTTGAAATTAAAATATCGACCAATGGTTCTATAA
>CAYLVV010000128.1:0-2040 GCA_964387215.1 uncultured archaeon | reverse complement strand
AGCCTCATTCCTCTTGGATGTCCTAATTCTCAATATCTCCATTTTAAAATTTGCTTAATAATCAATAAAAACTTTTTTAGAAGAAAAATTTTAATGTTTGAAATAAAAAATGAAGACAGCAAAACTCTTGCAAGAAATTGTATTCTAAAAACAGCACACGGCAAACTTAAAACTCCTGTTTTTATGCCTGTTGCTACTAAAGCAACTGCAAAACTGTTAAGCAATTTTGATTTAGAAGAAATTGGTGTAGAAGCAATTATCGCAAATGCATTTCTGCTTTATTTAAGACCTGGCATAAAAATAATCAAAAAATTTGGAGGCCTGCATAAATTCATGAGCTGGGACAAAGTAATATTCACAGATTCTGGAGGATTTCAAATATTAAGGGAGAATTTGCTGGAGAAAAATACAAAAGATGGCGTAACTCTTAAAAGCCCTTTTGATGGTTCAAAACATTTATTAACTCCTGAATTAAGTATAAAAATTCAAAACAGCCTAAATTCAGATATTGTAATGCAGCTTGATGATATTCCAAAAATAAATACAACAAAACATGAAATAATAGAAGCAACTAAAAAAACAATTTCTTGGGCAAAAAGATGCAAAAAAGCGCATAAAAATAAAGACCAGCTTCTTTTTGCAATCTCACAAGGGGGATTTATAAAGGAATTAAGAGCTAAATGCATTGCAAAGCTGGAAAAAATAAACTTTGACGGTTATGCTATAGGCGGCTTATGTATTGGAGAACCTTTAAGCACAACTCTAGAGCTTACAAAATTTAGCTGTTACTTGTTACCTAAAAATAAGCCACGTTATTTAATGGGAGTTGGAAGCATAAAGGAATTGCTTGAATGCATAAGCTATGGCGTAGATATTTTTGATTCTGCATTTCCAACAAGAATGGCTCGTCATGGAGTTGCTTTTATTGAAAATGGAAAAAGAATTGATTTAAGAAATAAAAAGTATGCTGAGGACTTTAGCAAATTGGATGAAAAATGCAAATGCAAAATCTGCAAAAGATTTTCTAAGGCATATATACACCACCTATTTAGAGTAAATGAACTAAATGCATTGGCATATCTAAGCTATCACAATGTATATAAAATACAAAAATTAATTGAAGAAGCAAGAAAGCAAATAAAAAAGGGAAAATTTGGGGAATGGAAAGAAGATATTTTAAGATTTTAAATTTTCTTTTTTTATCAATTCAGCCAATTTTTTCGCTTGTTTTCTAAACTCAGCATCCTTCTGCAATAATTCCCAAACTTCCCTGCTTACTCTAATCTCTTCTAATTTACCAGCAGCAATTGCTCTTGCAGCCTCCCATAATGCTTTCATTTTATTAACTTCCAAACGCTGAGTTATATGTAATGCTTGAGTTCCAAATACATCTACAACTCGAGTTATATCATTCTTAGAAATTGCAACAGTTTCAGCTTTAGAAGCTTTTGCTTTTATTATTTCAGCAAATTCCTTTTTATGCATATTTAAAAATTCTAATGCTAATGCCTCCCCATGATACTCAAAAAAGCTCCCTCTTATAGCCCTATTTTCAAACACTCTTAAAAAATTTTCAAACTCCTCAATTGTTCTGCATTTATAGGCGTAAAAAATACTTCTCACAAAGCCTTTTACTATGTGCATCGCTGTTGTAATATCTTTATTTTTTCTAATTTGCGGAAATAGGCTCACATAAAGGTTTATTATAGCTATTTTTGGATTTTGCATAAGGAGTTTTTCTACATCTTTAAAATTTTCTTTTCTAAATGCGCTTGAAAATAATTTTGTCTTTGCTTCCATTTCTTTAAGTCTCTCTACCCTCTCTTTTTGAATCTCTTTTCTTTTTTTCTTTTTGCTAAAAATTCTTTTTAAAAACTTAAATACCATAAAAAAATTATGCTTTTAAATTAAAAATTTTAACTAAGGATAATACCGAGTTATTGTTCTTGGGAATGCTATTGCATCTTTGATATGTGGCAATTTGCACAACCACATAATATATCTAGCTAAACCTAAACCAAAGCCGCTATGCGGCACAGA
>CAYLVV010000127.1:0-2076 GCA_964387215.1 uncultured archaeon | reverse complement strand
ATAAAATAGATGAAGGTTGTTATGAGATTTGTAATAATGGAATAGATGATGATTTAGACGGCCAAAAAGATGAAGATTGTTATGCTGATATTGTAATAATTCCTGTGTAGAAGAATAGATTTCTTAGTGCTGTTTCTGTATGTGTATAGCGGGGAACGGGAGTCGAACCCGTCTCTGCGGATCTGCAGTCCGCCGCATAGCCGCTCTGCCATCCCCGCACAAGAAATTTAATACCTTTTAGTTTTAAAATTCTTTATGCTCGGAACAATAATTTTTGATTTTTACGGAGTTTTGGTAAAACCAGCAAGTATGACAAGAGCATTGCATAATTTATTAAAAGAAAAAGGTATTGAGAAGGAGTATGCGGAAGTAAGAGCTAACTATGCAAAATATTCCTTAGGCTTATGGAACAGAGAAAAATTCTTAGCTTCTTTAGGTATAAACAAAAAAATTGAAAGAAAATTATTAGAGAAAATAAAATTTGAGAAAGGGGCTAAAGGTTTATTAAAAAAACTTTCAAAAAATTACACATTATTTTTACTTTCAAATGCGCCCTCATATTGGGCATCCTATACAAACAAAAAATTCTCTCTCACCAAATATTTTAATAAAATTTTTATTAGTGCAGAATTAAAAATGAAAAAACCAAATATGAAACTTTATAGGTATGTTGATTCTTTTGAAAAAGGAAAAAAGTTATTTATAGAGGATAAATATGAGAATTTAGCCCCAGTTAAAAAATTAAATTGGCTTACCTGTTGGATAAAAAATAAAGTATATCCTAAAATTGATGAGGTTGATTTTATAATTAACAATATTTTACAGGTAGAGGAGGTAATAAAAAAATGCGATTTATTGTAGCTTCTGATCTGCACTTAGGTTTTAGTGCAAAAGGCAGAGAGGAAGATTGCTGGAAAGCAGCAAAAGAATTATTTAATTCTACTAAAAAACACTCAGTAGATTTTTTACTTTTGGCAGGAGATATTTTTGATTCCGCTGTACCAAAACAAGAAGTTTGGCATAAAGCCTTTAGCTTATTTTCAATTTTAAATAGAGCAAAAAAATCAGAGGTTGAGATTTTTAGGAATAATGAAAAAATTGATTTTAGGGGAATTCCAATTATCTCAATACATGGCACACATGAATATAGGGCTAAAGATTATAAGAATGCATTAGAAGTTTTACAGGAGGCAGGAGTTTTAATCTATCTACAAAATGAGCCTATAATTATTCAAAAAGAAAATGAGAAAATTGCTTTATTTGGTTTGGGTGGCATTCCAGAGCAGTATGCTAAAAAAACTTTTTTAGCCTGGAGTCCAAAGCCTATTGAAGATGCTTATAATGTTTTACTTTCACATCAAAGCTTAAAAGATTTTATGCATGAGAAGGCTGATGCAACTTTAAGCTTAGAAGATATGCCGGACGGTTTTCAACTTTATGTTAATGGCCATCTTCATTGGAGTTATAAGGCAAAGCTGCATACCGGAACTTTTATAATGCCCGGTTCACCGATAATAACTCAGCTGCATGAGAGAGAGGCAACAAGAGAGAAAGGTTATTTTATTGTTGATACTTCTTTGCGAAGGGAAGAATTTTTTGCATTAAAATTCAAAAGACCTTTTTATTATTTAACTTTAAAATTTAATTTTGCAGATAAAAAAACAATTGAAAATAAAATTGAAGAATCATTACAGAAAATACCTAAGGCAGATCTCAATCCAATTGTAAAAATAAAACTTGAAGGCACTTTATGCAAAGGTATTGAAAGTTCAGATATTAGTTTTGCCCATATAATTGAGAAATATGAAAATATGATTATTTCTATAAGTAAGGAGTTTGAGGATGCTAAAATAAAATATAAAATAGAGGAACTAAGAAAATTGCAGAAGGAAAAAACAGGCATTTTAGATAAAGGTTTGGAGCTGCTTGAGGAAGAACTCAAAAAAACAAATTATAGAGAAGAAATAAACCCGAGAAGATTATTTGAGTTATTGGCTCATGATGATGTTGATAGGGCTTTAGAATTAGTAATTTCAAGGATCGAAAATAATTCTAAAGATTAAATAATCTTTTTCC
>CAYLVV010000126.1:0-2077 GCA_964387215.1 uncultured archaeon | reverse complement strand
TTGTTTGGTTGGAGAAATGGAGGAGGATGAGTTTTGGGGAAAGGGTAGAGTTTGCAATGGAAAAATATAAAGTTAAAAAAATAAGTGAAGAAGTTATGGAAGTTTTAAAGGAATTGGAAAAGGGAATTATATACGAAGCTAACAAGATTAACAAGATTAAAGGAAAAAAGTTTGTTATTTGTTTGCCTTGGTTGTATGAATTGAGTTTTAATTGGAATTGGAGAACGTCTGTTGTTAGGGCTTTAGGTAGAATTGGGATTTGGAATGATGTTGTGGGTGATATATTAATAAGATCGAGTAGGGATGAAGACTATCATGTTAGAGCAGATGTTGTTGATGCTTTGGGGAAAATTGGAGTGTGGAATGATGTTGTGGAGAGGATATTGATAAGATTGAGTAGGGATGAAAGCGCACTTATTAGAGCAGATGTTGTTAGGGCTTTAGGTAGAATTGGGGTTTGGAATAAAGATGTTAAGAAAATATTGGAGGAATTGAGTAGAGATCCTCGTAGCATCGTAAGAAAAAAAGTGCTTGAGAGTTTAAAGAATATAAGAATAGATGAAAATACTAGGAGAAGATTTGAGATCACTGATAAAATTGTAGGAGCTGCAGAAGAATATTTTAGTGAGTTGGATTATGAGAAACGCCGGTTGGTTATTGAGGGTTTATTTAGAAATAGGTTTGATAGGGAGAGGTTTTTAAAGGATTGGAAATATAGAAAGCAATTGCTTGATTTGGTAAAGGCAATGAGTGTTGAGAGGCTGAGGGAGTTTGTTTTTGGGAAGTAGCTAAATAAAGTCTCTGATATCTTTAGTGATAAAAGCCTTAAGTTTTTTCGTTTTTGGAAGTATTAGGAATTTTTTTGTTTTTGGGAAGTGGCTGAAGGTTTTGGAGCATTTTTCTAAATCAGATTTAGTTAATTTTTTCTTCCACTTTACTTCCGCAATTATGTTTGGTTTTTTGAATTTAAAAAGAGCAATATCTACTTCAGGCTCGAATATTTTAATATTTCTTAAACCGTATTTTTTTGAAAGTAATTTTGAGAAAAAGTCCTCTACATGCATGGGTATTTTTTCTTCTACTACTTTTCTAATCCATGAAAGATTTGCATCGTATTCTGTGTAAGCATATTTTTCTTTTAGGTAAAAGTGAAGATCCAGGAGAGGAGAGCTAACTTTATATACAAATGTTTTTTTATGCCAAACCGGAATTTTTTCCAGCAATCCTATTTTAACCAATACATCCAAATATCTCTGGATTAACCCTGGGTTATCTTTTGGAATAAGCTTTCTTGAATATAAAAAACTTGAGATTTTGGTGCTGACGGTTTTTCCGGATGAAACAGCAGATAAAATTCCTTTATAAACTTCAGAGAGCCTTCTTTTTTCTTCATCAAATATTTCACCTATCAATTCCTCCAAAGTATATTTATTTTCATAAAGAAAATTAGAAACAAGTTCTCTTGCAGTAAGTCCCCTTTTATATTTAGGAATTAGAAGCGGTTCTCTAAGGTATGTAGAAACCTCTACTAATTCTTTTGGATCTTTTATTTTATGTTTGAAAAAATTAACTATATCTATTTCTGAAATAGTGCTAAATACAAATGGAGAAAATAAACCTAAAAGAGGTGAGCCGCTACCGATCAGCTTTTTAGCAAACCAAAGAGTAGAAGAGATTGCAATTAGTTTTCCCTTCTTTCCGACCATATGCAGATAATCAAAAAATTCTAAAGGCAGCCTATGGAATTCATCTATTACAATAGTATATTTTCCTAAAAGTTCCTTAAAAAGATTGAAAAAAGATTCATAACTTAGGGCATTTCCGGAATCATCAAAGATTATTCTATCTCTTCTAACAAAAAAGTATTTATCGTATTTGCAGAAGTGCTTTACAAAAAAGGTTTTTCCGGTTTTTCTTCTCCCGATTATTAAAACCCAGGGCAGAGCTTTTTCAAATCTATTTAGATCCGAAGGCCTATTTATTATGAACATAAACATAATGATTTAGAACATTTTAAAAGGGTAACGCAAGGCACTAAACAATTTTATATATGTAATTTTAATAGTTTAAATATGGC
>CAYLVV010000125.1:0-2084 GCA_964387215.1 uncultured archaeon | reverse complement strand
AATTTTTCATAAGTTTACAATAATCAAGTAATTAAGTTCACAGCAATTTAGATTATTCTAAATAGCAAATTATTGTAAGGCAACCAAAAAGACCTATGCGTGGCAAATAATAACCAAACAACCAACATAGAAGAATATAAAAAAACTATAAAAGTAAAGAAAATATATTTCAAATTTCTATTTCTAATTAAAAGCAAGGTCCTATAAAGAACTACAATCTGTAATGGATAAAAATATAACAATATTCTATCACCTACTGTAGTTGCTCTTGTAATAAGAGTAAAAAATAAAACAAAAATAGAAAATAAACTAAATATCTTCCATATTTGATATTCGGATGGGAAAAAATATTTCCAGTGCTTATAAAAAATAAAAAATAAACTTGCGGCTAAAACATTTACCAAAATTCTAATTATCCCTCCTTCTGATTGCATTGGAGACAAAAAATAATATCTTAAAAAAACATCAAAATTATTTTTAAAAATACTATAAATAGTATAAAAAATAATAAGCAGCAAAGTAATTATTCTTAAATCAAATTTTCTTTTGGAGAAATAAATTAAACCGCTTATTATGGTAATTTTATGAAACAAAATGGCAAGAATGTAAAAAATAAACGATTTAAAAATTTTGTTTTGATAATACAAAGAATAAACAACCATTGAAAGCCCAATTGCAACACCTTGCCTGCTATATCCATTAACAACAACCATTATAAGATAAGGAAATGCTATAAGAAGTGAAAAAGACAAAGGAATTCTAAAAACCTTACTAAAATAGACGAAACTACTCATAAATATAATTGCACACAAAACATTTACTCCGTAAACGCCAAAACCAAATATTTTAGATATGTATTCCAAAATAACATAACCCGGGTCCCAAGAAAGCAAATTTCCTAAAAAATTATTTAACTCTAAATTTTGATAATGACTTAAATATGCTCCCCAATCGCCTCCTACTTGATATCTCAAGCCAATAAAAATTGTAAAATACAAAACTACAAATAAAGTAAGCATCCAAGATACTTTTTTTGAAAATTTTAACTTAATCAGATTTGAAACTAATATAAAAAAATATGTCAAAAGATAAACCAACATCTTAATTACTACAATTTTTTATGCCATATTAAGTTTATAAATTCCCTACATCCATC
This sequence comes from uncultured archaeon, assembly GCA_964387215.1. GTDB lineage: Archaea > Iainarchaeota > Iainarchaeia > Iainarchaeales > CAYLVV01 > CAYLVV01. Next base: position 928 of record CAYLVV010000125.1, on the reverse strand, counting down.
TTTCTTTCCACATTTGAAACATTAAAACATCCCATAGTAAATATTGCCAATTCCTTTTACCGCTTAAGTGCTCTTTCCAAAGTTTCTTAATAGGTTCCGGATTTAAAAATCCATCTCTTTTTATTTTCTTTTCATCCAATAAATCCTCTGCCCAATCGCTTAAAGGGCCTCTCAACCAATCATCGATTGGCACACCAAAACCCATTTTTGGACGTTCAATCAATTCTTTTGGCACATATCTATATAAAACCTGCCTTAACATCCATTTGCTCTTGCCATTTTTAATCTTAAAACTCAGGGGCAATTTTTTAGAAAACTCAACAATCCTATGATCAAGTATAGGCACTCTTGCCTCCAAGCTTACAGCCATTGAAGCCCGGTCTACTTTAGTTAAAATATCATCAGGTAGATAAGTCATAAAGTCAAAAAACATCATTCTATCTTTAAAATTTGGTATAAAATCTTTTATTCTTAAAAAGTCATCTAAAATTGTCTTTGACTCTTTACTATTAAGAACCAATCCTTCTGGACTTTTCCAATGAGAAATTAATCTTTTGTATATTTCATCAGAACTTCTACTTATTAGAACCTTCGAAAGTTTATATAGTTTATCTCCATATAAAGTTTGCTTGAATTTTTCTGGTATAATAATCTCTATTTTTTTAAAAAAATTATCTATAGATTGCGGAGAAAATAAAAAAACCACCTTAGCCATTTTTAATCTCAAAGCAAAAGGTAAGAATTTCATTCTACTCCAAATATTACTTGCCCAAAAGTATCTATTGTACCCACCAAATAATTCATCTCCGCCATCACCAGAAAGGCTTACTGTTACATATCTCTTAGTAAGTTGGGAAACCAAAAATGTTGGTATTTGAGACGAATCGGAAAATGGCTCATCGTAAATATCAGGCAATTTCGGAATTAC
>CAYLVV010000124.1:0-2102 GCA_964387215.1 uncultured archaeon | reverse complement strand
ATGCCTTCATTTTTGCTGCAGCAGCTGTTTTTGCTCCGATATTATCTCTTTGGGAAATTTCATGTAATGTTTGTAAACTAGTTGCAGCAAGCACATCTTCCAAATGCTTGAGATTTTCCTTTTTTGCAGCAAGCTTCATTATTTTAGGATCTTTTGCAATTCTCTCATTAATCGGATCTATCTTAATATATTTTTCAAGTAGTTTTTCTAGCTTTGGTGCGATTTTTGCAGGAACTCTACCTCTTAATTCTCCTACTTTTTCTCTCAGTCTTTGTCTTTGCCTTCTTTTTAATGGCAATTTTTCACCTCCTTTTTAAATCACTCCCAAAATTTCAAATGCATCTTTTGAAGCCCATTCTTTTATCGCATTTATATAATCGCTAATTTGAACAACATTCAAACCAAGATAAGACTTTGCAGCGTTTAGTGCATTTCTTTTATCCCTTTGTGTTGACCTTGGATTTCGATATGTATTATAAGGGTAATAAAATTTATCTCGTAGTAAATTCCTCAAAGCCTCCATGTAAACTCTCACAGTATACATCTCCACATATTTATTTTCTCTAGCCATATCATTAATTTTATTTTTCATCTCATTGCACATCTGCAAGATTTCATTCATCGACTCAGGTAGTGCTGCAGCCCTTATAGCATTCCAACTTCTAAGCTCATTAGCCATATTTGTTATTTCATCGATAAGATTAAGAGTCTTATCTTTCACTTCTTTTTGGAACATTTTCCCATATTTTTCAGCTAACTTTGCACTGTCTAAAGCTCCCCTTGCTGCTAATGCTTTTTTTGCTTTTTCAAACCTTTCCTTTACTTTGTTTTCAACATTATTATTTATTTCTTTTAAATTATGATACCTTTCAATCAAATTTGACATAAACTTTTCCTTATTTGCCATTTTCATCGGTACATACGCATTTAATCTTTTTACCCATTTTCTTGAAAAATAAAACCACGTTGTTGCACCCAAGCTTGCGGTAGCTGCCCAAGCTAGCAGTCCAAAGACGCTAAAAGGCATAACTGCTGCAAGGCCAAAACCAATACCTGGATACACAAGATTTATGCACAATTTACCCAAACCAACCAATCCAGTTCTTAATCCTTCCCTAAAAAACCTTTTAATGCTGTGTGAGAGTTTTCTCCACCAAGGTGCAGCTTCGATAATGTTTTTAGTCCTGATATGTTCTAATTTAGCTCTTAGATATTCTTTCGTAAAAGCACCCATTTTTCCCGCATTTTCTCTCATAAATCTTTCAATTTCATGCGGCTCATTTAAATTCATAGCATTTTCCATTAAGGCAAATTCACTATTCAAAGTCCTGCGAACATCTTCTAGGCCGGCTTCTTTTCTCAATCCAATTTCAATTCTTCTTAAATCTTTTAACATGCCTACAATCAAATTTCTGGCTTTTTTTTCATACTTTGTGGTTGGCTTAGTTACAATTACTTTGCGCGGAACTATTTTGCTGAATGTTTCTATGGATTTACACAAGCTATTCAAAAAATTTATTTTCCGGTCATCATTTCCAATCCATTGATTGAGAACACCCTCCATACCTAAACTTGCAATTGCAAACATAGAAACCAAATCTTTAGCTAATTTATGTCCCGAGAATTCATAAAACATTCCATAACGCTTTTTAATCTCCTTTACATAAGTGTCAAATTTTTCTTTAATTGCAGAATTTGTCTCAATGAAATCCATTAAGGATGTTCTAAGCCTATGTTGTTCAAAGTTTCTTAACGCTCTAAATACTATTTCTTTAGCTTTTTTTGGAAGCCTTGGTGGAGCTCCCCTTGGCCTTCCGACACGAAGAAGCCTTCTTCTTATGGCTTCGCGTTTTATTTCTTTTTTAATGTGTTCTTTTCTAGTTCTGAGAGGCATATAAAAACTCTCGATTTTGGGATATTTAAACATTTCGTTTATAAAATTAAAGAATGAAAATAAAAATTTGGAAGGGCGATTTTGTTATTATTTTTAGTCCTGAGGAAGCAGAAGCTCTTGGCTTGGATATGGACAAAAAAATTGAAATAAAAAAAGTTGATGATGGGGTTTTGGTGTTACTTATTAAAGGAGGAAAAAAAGAAACAAA
>CAYLVV010000123.1:0-2103 GCA_964387215.1 uncultured archaeon | reverse complement strand
ATGTATGCCTTTTCCGAAGTTGTTAAAGGTATTTTTTCTTTATATTCTGCCCCGAGCATCAATCCCAAATTCGGGCAATCAACATCGCAATCACACACAATAATCTTCCTTTCTTTTGAAAACAATACCGCTAATGCTGAAGTAAGCATTGTTTTGCCCACTCCTCCTTTTCCGGAAACAACAGTTATTTGCATCTTAATTCCTCCAATTTTTTAATAATTTGGGCAAAAAGTTCTTTCTCTGCAGGAATTCCTTTTGCATAACATTCCTCAACTTTTTTGCTGTACGGAATTTCTGCCAACAACTCGGCATTATGCTTTTTTGCAATTTCATAAAATTTATTCAGCATACACTCTTCAGCTAAAGTGCTTTTATTCAGCACTGTTACAGCCTTTTTTTCCAAGCATTCCGCCAATTTTAATGTTAACTCAAAATCATGTAATGCTAACGGATTCGGCTCAGTGATACATAACACTAAATCTGCATTTAATAGTGCTGAAATAACATTACAATGCAATCCTGCTGCAACATCAATTATAACAAAATCATACTGCTTTTTCTTCTCATCCAAAATTCGCATGAGCTTATTAACAATAAAAGAAGATTCCTCATAACTTGGTTCCAATTCGCATCCTAAAAAATCAAGCTTGCCTAATTTTCCGCTAAAAATTTTTCCAGCTAGTTTTTTCCCTTCGGAAATTGCATTTTGCCTGCATGCAAACATGCATGCCTTACAGCCAATACATTGATCCTCCACAAAAAACAGCTTTTTTTGTTTTGGTAAAAATACTATTGCATTTTCTCTGCAAGCCTTTGCACATAAGCCACATTTTAAGCAAAGTTCTTCATTAAATACTGGCAGAAATTGCTCAACCTTGCACAATTCTTTTCTTTTTAAATTTAATAGCAAATGCACATTCGGACAATCAGCATCCGCATCAACCAACAAAACCTTATACTTTTTACTCAAATAATATGCAAGGTTTGCTGCCACAAAACTCTTTCCAACCCCGCCTTTTCCAGAGTTTACTGCAATAATCATTTAAATTTCCTCCAAAGCTTCCTTCACAGCATTTACAATAATTTTATTTTCCTTTGGTAATGCCGCAACAAACCTTAAGAAATTTTTCCCCAAACCTTTCTGCTTAAGAGCCAAAACATAAATTCCTTTTTCGCTTAATTTCAAGCTGAATTCTTTTGCATTAGGCATCTCAACCAAAAAGAAATGCGTACTGCTTGGGTAAACCTTTAAGCCTAAATTGCTCAATTTTCTCTGCAGCCATGCTCTATACTGGAGTAATTTCCTAACTCTTTGCTTTATTTTTTTGTAATTTTTTAAGCCGATAACCGCAGCCTTCTCTGCAACCCTGCTTATTGGATAGGGATCGTTATTTTTTCTGAAAAACTCTGCCATCTTCTTCGGCATTAAGGCATAACCAACTCTTAGCCCTGCTAAACTAAAAGCTTTAGAAAAAGTTCTGGTAATAATCACATTCTTCCTTTCCAAAAATATATCTAAAGCTGTTTTTCCTGCAAAATCAATATATGCCTCATCTACTAAAAACAAAGTATCTTTGTGCTTTTTAGTCCACTCCTCCAAAACATCAATAGGAAAAATTCTGCCAGTAGGATTATTCGGATTTACAATTGGAAAGATTGTGGTGCCTTTAGGAATTTTAATATTCGTAATAAAAGAAAGGCAGTCCTTCTTATTCAAAAAAATAAACTTTTTATTTTCTGAAATCTCTTCAAAAAGAACATAGCTCGGTGCATACAATAATGCTCTTTTTCCGTAAAGGGAAAATATCTGCCTCAAAATCAATTCGCTGCCCGCGTTTACAAAAATATTTTCTTTCGGAATTTCTAAGAAAGTAGAAAGCACATCTCTGAGCATACTTACATACTTGCTTCCGTATCTGTTTGCTTTTTTTAGCTCTTTCTTTGCCTCTAGAATAATCTCTTTTAGCGGAGGGAAAGGATTTTCGCATAAAGAGAGTCTTATTTTGCCTGTTTTGCTTCCTTTAAGCAAATGGCTTAGTTGCATAATTAAAGCCCCCCAAAATATTTCCGAGTTTTTCTTTCTCAATTCCGAGCCTAAATAAA
>CAYLVV010000122.1:0-2148 GCA_964387215.1 uncultured archaeon | reverse complement strand
AGTTTTGTTTTTAGTTCTTGATTATGCAAGGCTAAAAATCTTATGCATGCTAAAGCAGCATTTTCTCCCCTATTTAAACCCACTAAATAATTTTTAGCCTCTAAATAAAGCAAGGCATCTTTTGCAGAAGCATTACTTGCAACAGGCACATCAATGCATAAATTTTCTTTGGATGAAACTATTTCACTTAAGGGCACAAGCCTTATATTTATTGCATTTTCTTTTAAAGAGCTGCTTTCAGTATAATTAACTCCGAATTTCTCAAAAGTATTTTTTGCCTTTAGCAGCACTTTTTCATTTTTTGCAATATCCACTATATTAATTTCCTTTGCATCAAGAAATGCTCTTATATCCTTAGCGCTTACCATATTTGCGAGTAATACAGGCACACCGGGAGGCATTTGTGCTATGCTTAAAACAGCATCAAGGCCGTTAAAATTCGCCTTTACGGGCACTCCAAAAACCGGCTTTAAAGAGTGCGCAGCAATCATGCCAGGCAATGCAGCAGACAAACCAGCACCACTAACTATAAGCTTGCTTTCAATCCTCAACAACTCTTTTAATAATTCAGGAGTTCTGTGTGCTGAAGCAATACTTAAGTATGTTTTAAGCCCGTTCTGCAAAAATTCTTCCAAAATTGGCTCATACACAGCGCTATCGCTTTTGGAGCCGAATATTATATGTACATCATACATTTTGCAACCTCCTAATGTTTAAAATGCCTTATACCGGTAAAGACCATGCATATGTTATTTTTATCTGCCTCTTCAATAACCTCCTTATCTCTTATGCTGCCTCCCGGCTGAATTACATTTTTGATTTTGTGCGAAGCGATAAGTTTTATAGAATCGGCAAACGGAAAAAAGGAGTCGCTAGCAAGCACGCAATTTTCAATACAATTTTCCTTCAAGCCGTATTTTTTAATATTAGCCAGTGCTTTTTCAATTGCTTCTTTTACTGCATCTACTCTGTTCGGCTTTCCGAAGCCGCTTCCGATCATCCAAAACTTTTCATCCTGCTGAATTCCAATAGCAATGGCATTTGATTTAAGATGCTTGCAGCATTTCCAAGTGAAAGTAAAAAGTTCGTTGCTTGCTGTAGGCTTGTGGCTTGTGACAATTCCAATTTTTGGATTAAACTCAAACTTAAACCCGTCCAAAAAGATTTCATCATCAATATTTTGGTATAAAACTCCTAAAGCAGTTTTTCTGTACTCCTCATTTGCTTTAAGTTGGTTTGCATCAAGTTCTACTAATCTCAAATTTTTCTTTTCCTTAAGAATATTTAATGCATCTTCCTCAAATTTGGATGCAACAACAACCTCTATAAATCTCTTTTTAATCTCTTCTGCAACAGTGCTGTCTACTGTATAATTGCACAATATTACGCTTCCGAAAGCTGAAAGATCATCGCATTGCCATGCTGTAATAAATGAATTTAATGCGTTGTTTGTTTGCGCAATTCCGCAAGGGCTATTGTGCTTTATAACAATAGTTGCATATTTTCCAAAGTCTTTTAATGCTAATAATCCATAATGAAGATCTAAATAGTTGTTATAGGACATCTTTTTCCCTTGAAGGATTCTGAATGTTTGGGTTTTCCATAAAATTCCTTTTTGGTGCCAGTTCTCACCATATCTTAAAATTTCTCCGTTAGCAAGTACCTCGCAAAATACAGGAGTATTTAACAATTTCTCGTGAAGAGTTTTTGCAATAATCGCCTCATACTTAGCGCTATACAAAAATGCCTTACAAGCAAGGACTTTTTTGTATTCCTCCAACGCATTTTTATCGGCAAGGTTTACTTTTTCAATAAACTCTTCATATTGAGAAGGGTCAACAAGCACAAAAACATTGCTGAAATTTTTTGCTGCTGCGCGAAGCATTGTAAGTCCGCCGATATCAATATTTTTCCTTAACTCTTCTATAGATGCATCGCCTTTAGCAACACTCTCAAACGGGTACAGATTTACCACAACCAATTGTATCGGTTTTATTCCATTGGCTTTTGCCGCTTCAATATGTTCCTCTTTATTCGGATTCATTAAAATACCGAAATGTATTTTAGGGTGCAATGTTTTAACTAAACCCTCCGGAAATTCTTTTACTCCGGTATAATCCGCAACCTCTGTGCAATTAACTCCAAATC
>CAYLVV010000121.1:0-2186 GCA_964387215.1 uncultured archaeon | reverse complement strand
TTATCTAAGCATTTTCTAGCTAATTCTCTGGGCCTTAAGAATACATCAAATAACATTCTAAAATTAGAATTTTCTCTTTTTTAAATCTTTTGATTAAAAAAACACTAATTTCTTTTCGTGTACCATTTCTTTATAATATTGACAGCTTCATCATTGTCTTTAAATCTAAATTCTAAATTTGACCATCCTAAAAAGCAATATCCATCTACTTCATCCCACGTTGTTTCTAGAATTGTTTTGAATATTTTTGCTTGAGTTGGTTCATCCACCATTGATCTTTCAGCACCTAATTCTCCAAAAAAGAATCCCTTTAAGTTAAATTTCTTCTTCAAATAGTTTCCCTTTTTAACTGCTAATTCTAAATGTGTTTTGAGCTCATTGAACTCATCGTCTCCCCACATAATATCAAAAGCTAAGTAATCGTAGTGCTGAATATTCTCTATTGTTTCAGGGCCTATATCAGCAAATTTCAAAACCAATTTTCCGGAAAATACTTGAGCTAAATCTTTAGTTCTATTTATCCATAAATTGACGAGATTCTCATCAGTAAACATTAAGTTCGGCTCATTAAGGGGAGAAAAGAATTCTACATTTTCCTTTTCAGCAATTTTTGCCCAATAGTGTGCAATATTGTAAAGTTTGTTTATATCCTCCAAACTTTTATATCTAAATTCTGGTTCTCCGGTTTCAGTAGGTTTGCCACCAGCATTTATTTCAAGGAATACCGCAAACCCAGCATCATGCGCTTTATGAATAAGGTCGATTATAAAAAATTCAGGCATTTCCTCTTCAAGAATCCCATTCTGGCTAATTCTATAAAGGGGACAAATTCTAATACCATTTATGTTCAAAGCTCTAAGTTTTTCTATTTCTTGCTTATCAAGAAAATATAAGCAATTTTCACTTGAAACAAATTTCAAAAAGTTTAAATCCTGTCTTTGATATTCTTGCATAGTTTTATTTTTTGAAAGTGTTTTATTTGAAGGAATTTTTTTTGGTGGCTGCTTATCAGCATTTTTTTCTTGCGTAGTTGTTTGTTCTTGTTCATTCAATTTTGGAACATTTTGAGTGACTTTTTGGTCTGGCTGTAGCTTAAAAAGATAAAAGCAAACCAATAAACCGATAACCAAAAATAAAAATACCAAAACAATGCGCTTCATCACTTCATTTGGGTTTTCTATTTTAAAAATTTTGCTTTAGGCTAAGAATTCTTTTCCAAGGTTTCTTAGCATATCTACATCTTTTTCAAAGTATTTTCTAGCGTCTGAAAAAATTTCAGCCAGTTTTAATGCTAAAGTATTTTTTAGATCCATGGGGTGTATTTTCTTTTCCAAAAATTCTTTTTCTAACTCTTTATAGCTGTTAAAGCTAACATCTCCGCCAAATTTTTCTTCTCTAAAAATCGTTACTTTTTCATATATAGGAAATAAAATAAATTGGTAAAGCTGCAAAACTGGGTTATCTTCTTTAGCAACAGGACAATATGCTTTGAGTATTTTTTCCTTTATTGCATTTTCATCTTCATAAATTTTAATATGGCTTTCTGGAATGCTTGAAGACATCTTTGTGCCGGGTCCTTTAAGTGAGGCAACTAATGGGGTCATTAATTCAACTCTTTGCCTATAGCCTAATTTTGGCAATAATTCTCTTGCAAAAACAAAGATGTGCCTTTGGTCTAAGCCGCCTAACTGCATATCTACATTTAAATATTCCTCATCCAAAGCCTGCATAATAGGATATATTAGTTCTGAAACTTTTGGATTTTTAAGCCTGCATACTTCTGATGCTGCTCTCATAGCTCTTTTAACTGTTGTAATTGTTGATGCTTTTAGTACATCCTTTAAATACTTTTCACTTAGTTGAAACTCACTGCCAACAATAAATTCTGGCTTTTTCTTCCAAGGAAAGCTTAGCTCAATGCATTTTTTGTAATACTCAGCCCTTAGCATTATTTGTTCCCATGGAGCCTTTAAATCATCCATAGCAGCATGTACATTAGCAATTAAAATTTTTGTGTTAAAGCCAGCTTTCTGCAATTCAAATAATTTTCCCAAAACTACTAAATATGCCATATGAAATGGGCCTGTTGGTGCTATACCAACATAAACAGAAGGGCTCTTTTTTTCTTCAAGTAGTTTCTTCAATTCATCCAAAGTAATTACTTCAACAGTATTTTTTAGCACCAA
>CAYLVV010000120.1:0-2217 GCA_964387215.1 uncultured archaeon | reverse complement strand
AGTGTAGCTACTCCAATAATGTTGGAAGTAAAAAATAAAGCTGGAGATGCATGGGCATTTTATAGTGTTTCAATAAATAATTCTACAGCACAGAGTAATGTTGGGCCTGAAATGCTGCTATGGACTGGTGTAGGTATTGGTTGTAAAGATTTTATGGGTAGAGAAGTAACAGAGGCTTATGATGAGACACCGGATGTGCATGCATTGGATGCTGCAGCATTAAAATGTGCTAAAGTTGCTGCAAATAAGGAAATTGCTTATGGTTTGGAATGGTGTGGAAAGTTAGCATATAGTGGAAGTTTATTCTTAAAGAGTATTATATTTACACCGCAGGGAAGTATAAGCAAGATGCAGATTGAAAGTGCATCTGATGATGCTGTACTAAGTGCTGTTGGAAGCAGTGGTGAATTTGTGGAATTAAATGGGGTTAAAGATAGTAAAATGGGAAGTATACAGAGTATGCAAGATGTTTTGGATTTGGTAGAGGATGAATGGTTATGCATAAGCGGTACAGGAGTAAGAACTGAGTTTGTGTGGAATCCAAAGAGAATTTATGATGCTGCTTCTGAGCTAAAAGATAAAGAGGAAGAGAATATTAATAAGTGCATTAGGTAAAATTAAGTGAGGAATTTTTGATTTAAATTGTAATACTTGTAAGGTGTTAAATTAGTTTTAAATTAAGTGAGGGGTTTTAACATTCTAAATTATAATATTTGTGAGGTATTAAAATTTTTTATATTCAGTAAGTGAATAATGCAGTTAGTGCATAAAAAGTAATTTGAATTTTTATGTTTGGGATGTATGTACATGGTATGTATATTAAAGGTAATTTGGATCAATTTTGGAAAGAGTCTTAAAGAATTATTGTTTTGGTTGGTGAGTTGGAGAGGAAAAGGTTTAAAAATTATTCAGTAACTGAATTATTCAGTAGGTGAATATAAATGAAATTTGTGGATAGGGATAGAGAAATTGAAATTTTAAAGGGATGCAAAAAGCTTGCGGAGAGGAAGCTTTATTCTGTTATAGTTACCGGTATGAGAAGGGTTGGTAAAACAAGGCTTATATTTGAATGTTTTAAGAATGATTTTTTGTACTTTTTTGTTGATAAGGATAAGGGGATAAATCAGATAGTAAAGGAAATTGAAGAAGAATTAAAGCGGAAAAATATCATAAGCGAATTTTACTCTCTTAATAAGTTTGAAGATGTTCTAAAAGTTATTGCCGAGAATTACAAGGGTGTTGTGGTATTTGATGAATTCCAGGATTTTTATAAAATTGATAGGTCTGTTTTTGGAACATTCCAGAAATTCTTTGATTTGGAGGAAAATAAAAAAGGGATTTTGTTTGTGTTCTCTGGGTCTTTAATAGGGCTTATAAAGAAGCTGTTATCCATTAAATCTCCGCTTTACGGAAGGATAAAGAGAAAGATTACCTTAAAACCGCTAGACATTAAAAGCGTAATAGAGATGTGTAATATATTGAAAATAAAAAATTTTGAAGATGTGTTAAAACTATATTTTGTGTTTTCTGGTTTTCCGAAGTATTATGTGGCGATCGAGGATGAAAATCTTGCGGGAAAGAATTTTGAGAGAATAATAGAAAGATTCTTTTTAGAGTTTGATGCTGTTTTGGAGGATGAAGTGGAAAGAATATTGAGCATGGAATTTGGGAGGAGGAAAAGCACATATTATGCTTTGCTTGCAGCAATTGCGGAGGGAAAAACAAAATTGGGGGAGATTGCCTCATCTTTAAACCTGAAACTAACATCCATAACGAGACAGTTAAAAGAACTGGTTGATTTTTTCGAGCTGGTCGGGATAGAAAAGCAAGTATTCGGAAAAAAGAAAGCATATTTTATTAAACATCCGTTAATCCTGTTTTGGTTCAGGTTTTTTTATAAATATAAATCTGCGTATTTGAAGAGGGAGAAATGGTGGATGGAATATTTTAGAAAAAATTTAAATGCTTTTTTTGGTTTGCAGTTTGAAAAATTTATAATGGAGCATTTAGGCTTATTTATCCGGGCAGATTTTACAAGAATAGGTAGGCAATGGGGGAAAATTCCTAAGGCTGAAAAGGGGAAAAATACTTACGAGATAGATATAATTGCATTGGATGAAAGAAGGAAAAAAGCTTTGGTTGCGGAGTGTAAGTGGAAGGAGAGGGTGAATGCGGAGAAGGTTGCAAAGGAGTTGGAGGAGAAGGTTGGATATGTGA
>CAYLVV010000119.1:0-2246 GCA_964387215.1 uncultured archaeon | reverse complement strand
GGCTTGTAGAAAAATATATGAAGAAACCAAATCTGCATTGGAGAAGAGATAAATGAAATTGCCATCAAAAATCATTTTTGCTGAAGACAAATTAAAGAAAGCATTTGAAAAACTCAAAGAAGGCAAAACAGAAGATACACAACTTTACAATTTTCTTGTAAGAGCATTTAAAGATATTGAAGAAAATGCTTTCTGTGGAATAAGGATTTCAAAAAAATTTATTCCAAAAGAATACAAGAAAAAATATGGAATAGACAACCTCTAGAAATACAACTTACCAAATGCTTGGCGTCTTATTTACTCGGTTGGAAAAAAAGAACTAATTGTAGTTAGTATCGTTCTTGAATGGCTCGACCACAAAAACTATAACAGGAAGTTTGGATACAAAACAAGTTGATTTTATGCACAGTTTTGTTATGAAAAAGCAATCATTGCAAAAAATTGAAGATTAAGTTATTTAGGAGAAACCTAAGAAAAGCACCGATTTAACCCACCTCTGAGCTATTTATAAACTACTGCATCTCTATATGCTTTTCTCAATCTCAATTTTCTTGCTAAAATGTTTGAAAAGTTTTTTGCTATTCTTTTGCTAGTTATTTTTCCAATTATTTTGCCGTTTCCATCAACAACTGCAACCCTTCTAATATCTCTTTCTTCCATTATTGCAGTAGCTTCTTCAATTGGAGCATCTTGGCTTATAGTAATTATCGGAGAACTCATTATCTGATGCACGGAGATTTTATTTGGTTCCAACCCTTTAGCCACTATTTTCCTTAAAATATCCCTTTCTGTAATAACTCCTACATATTCACCATCTTTTGCAACAAGTACTGATGCTGTTCTTTTTTCTTGCATAAATTTTGCAGCATCCATAACACTAAAATCATACGGCACGGAATAAAATTTAGATAACAGTTCCTTAACCTTCATGCTATCAACCCCTTAAACTGTTGGTTATTAAATTGCAATTTCGTTTTATTTAAAACTTACCTTCGTTGTTTAGCGAAGATGAAATTTTAACTAATGTTAGCTTAATTTAGATATGGTTATTGTTCTCAACTTGAATTTAGAAGAAAAGAAAGCTGTGCTTAAATTTCTAAAAAAGAATTTTACTTCCGCAAAAACCTCTGCAGATTTTGAGGAAGCAAGATTTAAAGCTAAAGATTGCACAATTACTGCATATTATTCCGGAAAGTTGGTTTTACAGGGCAAAAGTAAAGCAGAGCAGGAAATAAAAAGAAATATATTATCTTTTCTTCAGCAGCATTTTAGCAGAACAATGCATGTGGGAATTGATGAGTGCGGTCGTTCTGAAGCAGAAGGACCTTTTGTTATTTCAGCTGTCTTAGGCAACCCCCTGCAGCTAAAAGAATTCAGGGATAGCAAAAAAATTAAGGATGCAAAAAGCAAGTTTAAATTATTGAGTAAGCAAGCAGCAGGATATATTTCAATAACCTTCAATCCTGCATTAATAGATTTGTTGCGGGGAAAAGGCATAAATATGGATAAAATTCAAGGAACAGCTATTGACTCAATTGCAAACTTTTTTAGAGAGCTCTTTCCCGGGTTAAAAATTAAAGTTGACGGAAAAAGAAACAAATATGTTAAGGAGGATGTTAAGTTTATTATAAAAGGCGATGATAAAGATGTTGTAATTGCTGCCGCTTCCATATGTGCAAAATTTTTAAGAGAAATATCCTCTAATAAAGAACTAAGAAAAAGTTGGAAGTGTAAAAATGAGGTTGGAGGAAAAAATAAAGATTAAAGCTTCCTTGCAGAAGGTTGAAGATTTTCTGCTTAATTTAGATGAAAACTATAAAAATTTTCATCCAATAGACCATATTTATTTTAAATTTATAAAAAGGACCCCGAAGCTTGTTGGTTCTGAATTTATTTTTGCTGAACATATCGGCAGAAAAAAGATTTGCATGAAAGCAAGAATTATAGAATATACCCAACATAAAAAAGTTGTGTGGGAAGCAATACCCTCTGTTTTGCGCATAAGAGGCGGCTTTGAAATAAAGAAATTTAAGGATTGCATTGAGGTTACACAGTGGGACGAATTTAATACTCCCAAATGGTTGGAATTTTTGCTAAATATTTTTGGTTTTAATGCAGATATGCAAAAATTTTCAGAGCATTTAAAAGAGGAAATGCAGTTTATGAAAAAATTTTTGGAGAAAAAATGATATTATTTAATTTCAATTATTTTTCCTACCCCGTACTCGATAAAATTTTCCTTATAC
>CAYLVV010000118.1:0-2272 GCA_964387215.1 uncultured archaeon | reverse complement strand
AATCTCTTCAAATGAGTTATATTCTTTTACTAATTTTAATGCTGTTTTTGCTCCTATTCTCGGAAATTTTTCATTAAAATCAGTGCCTATAAGAATACCAATCCATATTAGCTTTTTTTGTGTTATGCCTAATTTTTGCAAATTTTTCTCAAGCAAAATCATTTCAGGCTCTATGTCAACATAAATATTTTTCCCTGGCAGTTTTCTCTTTCCTGTTATGGCTATATGTCTTAATAGCTTAGGAGCTCCAAAAAGCAAACAGTCAAAATCTTGGCTTGCGCAGCCAAAAATGCTGTTATTTTTATTCATATACGCTAATTGTGCCTCAGCATCATGCTTTGCATCCAAAAACGGAATGCCCATTGCATCCAATAATTCTTTAGCGTTTTCCACCATTTCTGAAGTAAGCTGCGAGGCTCTCATAGCAAATTTTTTTGCTTCTTCTAGCCTACCTTCTTTTAGTGCTTTTTCAAACTCAGCCCTTGCTTCTTCCCTAACTATTTGCCTTTTTTCAATAGTTTTTAACTTTAATTCTAAAGGCACACCATCAAAAACAAAAACCGGCTTTATATTCTTTTCGAGAAGGTTTATTGTTCTGTAGAATAAGCCTGTTAGGTGGCTTGTTACCCTACCTTTTGAATCCATTAAAGGCTGTCCATCTCTCCCTCTTATAATAGATAAAAATTGGTATAAAATATTGTAGGCATCAAATCCTATTATTTTACCTTTTAAAAAATCTAAATCAATAATTTCCCTTTCCAGAATTTCTCCAATAGCGCAGCCCATTTTTAAAAGAAAAATATAATAATTTTTTAAGATTGCTTAAATTTATTATGTAGAAGAAAATTCCATTTTTTCGGAAAAACCAAAAATATATTTAAAAAACTTTTATCTATACTTTTTTTGCGCATAAAGCGCAAAAAGCCCGCTTTTGGATTCTTTGCGGGCTCTCTTGCAGCTGCGGAGGTTTCCATGCTGGAACCTCCCCGTTTTCTCCTTTGCTTTATTTCTTTAAAAAGAAATATAAAATAAAATTAAATAATAAAATAAATCTAAATTAAATAAAAATTATATAAAAAATTAAAAATAATAAAATATATTTAACTAATTAATATTATGAGATAGGTGTTAAAGTCAAAAATACACAAAGCAATCGTAACAGAAGCAAACTTAGACTGTATAGGCAGCATTACCATAGATGAAGAGTTAATTGAAAAAGCAGGTCTTTGGCCTGGTGAAAGGGTTTTAGTTGTTAGCAACACAACCGGTGCAAGATTAGAAACTTATGTAATTCCCGGCAAAAGAAATTCGGGAGTAATTTGCATGAACGGTGCTGCCGCGCATTTAATTAGGAAAGGGGATAAAATAACTATTATGGGATTTGAATTAACAGACAAATTGATTAAGCCTAAGATTATTCTTGTGGATAAAAACAATAAGTTTGTTAGATATTTATAGTCAATAAAACTTCTAATGCAGTTAGTGGAGCTTTTTCATTAGATTGGTGCTCCAGGGAAAAAATTTGCAATTGTGCGAATTATTGCCTCCTTGATCTGCTTCCTATTTAAGCCCTGTAAAGAAACTCCTATGTCTGGCCTATGCTTGCATATCTTTAATTTTCCGTCAACAGTCAATGCTAAATCATAAATTCCTTCTTGACAGTAGAATTTTTGCATTCTAGCTGCTAGCAAGAAGGGACAATTTTTGCAGCCACGCCCATACATTGCTCCCTTTCTGCTATCTTTGATTAAAACATTGATATTTTTGAGTCTTAGAAGCGTCATTGGAATTCCGTATCCGCCCTCGTTGAATACCACAGCACGCATTGAAGATTTTGCAGATAAATTTTTTGTCAATTCTGTTAATGGTTGATAATTGTCTAACCAATATTTTTTTCCAACATCTTCATAGTAGTTTAAATCGAGCAATTTTAAATCTGCACCAACAGACTGGCAAAACTTTATCATAGCTGGAACTTCATTATAATTATCTTTAATTACAACCATATTTGTTCTTATTTTTAGTCCTTTTGAAATCGCTATTTTTATGCCCTCAATTACTTTGCTTAAGTAATTTACACCGCAAATTTTTACGTATTTGTTTGGATTTAAAGTATCTAGGCTTACTTTCACAAAGGTCACATTCTTAGCTAACAAAGAATTTACACTGCTTTTTAATTCAACACCATTTGTGTTGATGGAAACAACACTATTTTTTTTAGATAAAAATTCTAAGACAGAAAAAAGACGTTCCCTCTCCAATAAAGGTTCGC
>CAYLVV010000117.1:0-2277 GCA_964387215.1 uncultured archaeon | reverse complement strand
AGCCGAAACTACTAGATAAAGAGGATATCTTCGTTTTCTAGAACTTTTCGAGGTAAAAATTTAAATATTTTTAAATCTTTACCAGATAGCTGGGAAAATGGGGAAACTTCAGCATAGAAGAATCTATTCCAAGGTTTATTTGACTTTGTTTTGCCTATCTTGAAACTATTGAGCATACAAGGAATTATAAAAATGCTTTTTTCGGATTTAAAAATGGCATGTGCTCCGATTTGGCAAGGATAATATGGAGGCAATTCCGAAAAAAGACTATATCCTTCAAATTTCAATTCCTGACCGTTGAACTATTGCGAAAGAGCGATTCCATTACACTAAAAACTTAATAATTTAAACATAATACAAATGACATTAGTAAAAAATATTGACAATATAAAGTTTTTAATGTATAATTTTGGTGGATATGAAGAAAGTTATAAAAAAGAAAATTATAAAAAAGCGGGATGAAGTGTTAAAAATATTAGCAGGTAAAACCGCTGGGTTTTACCTGGGCGGGGGTACTGCATTATCTTTGTTTTATTTCGGACATAGAGAGTCTTATGATGTGGACTTTTTTACAAAGGAATTTTCGGTAAAACAAATAAGTGATATAATTGCGCACCTTTCAGAAAGCATAAAAGCTGATATAAAACTGCAGGCCGAGGAACAACGCAAAGATAGGGCGCAAATGATGAGATATTTTCTGGCGATAGATGAGAAATATTCTTTGAAAATCGATTTTATAGAAGATGTATATAAGCTTATTAAACCTTTGAAAACAATAGACGACATTCCAGTATTATCCATTGAGGATATTTATTTGAGGAAATTATTTGCTATTTGCGGCAGCAGCGAAACTACCGATGATATAGGAAGAAAAGTATTTATAGGCGGCAGGCAGGAGGCAAAGGATTTTTTTGATTTATATTTTCTATCTGTTACTTTTATGCCGTTGTCTAAATTTGCATTGGAATTTTGCTCTCCTTTGCAGATAGAAAGTATAATAGTCTGGTACAGAACATATAAAAGAGCGGATATGAAACTGGGCTTGAAAGATATTATTACAGATAAGCATATTGATTTTCATAACATAGAGCGCCATTTTAAAGTAGAGATAGAAAATATGATTAAAGGAGAGCTTTAAAATGGAGAAAATATTTTGGGATAAGAAAATGACTCCTGAGAAAATAAAAAAAATTTTAAAAGACGAATCCAACCCAAGGTTTATCGAATTTGCGGCTCTTTTACTTTCCCGGACAAATAACCCTAAAGAAATTTTTGATAGTTGGATGGATAAAGTGATATTTTGCAGAAACTGGCAGAAGATAAAAAGAAAAATGCGCACTAATAAATGGAGTGATAAGAAAATTATTTTTTGGGATGAGGTTTATAAAGTAGTCGTTGGCGGCCTTGATAAAGCCCAGCTAAAATCTTTTAAGAAAAGAATATTGACTGTTGACCCTGAAATAAAAGCCTTATGTGATAAAATAAAAGAAATAAGAAAAAACAAGGGGTTAACACAGATGCAATTAGCCCGAAAAGCGCATTTATCCCAACAGACAATTTCTTTTATTGAACAAGGCTATGTTAATATTTCAATAAAAAATTTGAAGAAAATTACAGATGCGCTGGGAGTAAAAATACACATATCTTGAACTTTAACTATTGCTTGAACTCAATGAGTTTTTTGATGCGCAGAAAAAGACCAGGATCCTTAAGGATGTGAGTGAAGAGATGCTCCAAAACTATATAAAACTTTTCTTATTTCATTTTTGATTGCTTTAATAGGCGCACCTCGTTATGTCAATCAATTGTCAACTTGAATTAAATTTTATTGTCAACCACATGATTTATTATCGACTTGAGAGCAGGGTTTAGATTTTCAATTTTTATGATTATATCAGGGTGTTCTTTTTGGAATACTCTTAAAATTTCATCGGCAAATCCCTGTCCAATTGATTTAACTCCTTGAAAATCAAGTATTATTTCTTTAAATTTATCAAGCCCGGCGAGCAATCTTTTTGCTTCTGACCTTGAGATATATTTCGTTTGAAAAAGTTTAACGAAAACTCTGGTTTTTTCAAATTTATATCCAAATTCTTCCGGGGCATATAGATTAAATAATTTTTCAAGTTTTCTTTTAGAATTTCTATTTATAACAAAATTAACTTCTGTGCCTTTTATAAACTTTTTTTCTTCCACGAAGATATCATTTTCTACATTATTAAAAATTAAATTTATCTTATGTGACCTAAAGTTGACAAAATCTGCTGATTTAGATGT
>CAYLVV010000116.1:0-2394 GCA_964387215.1 uncultured archaeon | reverse complement strand
GATTTGGGTGTTAGAGAAAGTGTTGTGGGGGTTTTAGGGAAATTTGCATTTGGAAGGGATTGGGAAAAGGTGCAGAAAGAGTTTGAGAGGATTGAGGATAAATGTGCTGTTGTGTTAATAGGGTTTATAAAGGGAAAGTTTGATAAAAGGAAGTTTTTAAAAGATTGGAGATATAGGGAGGAATTGCTTGATTTGGTAAAGGCAATGAGTGTTAAGAGGCTGAGGGAGTTTGTATATGGGAAGAAGTAAGTTTTTTTAACTCAAAGAGGGTGATTTTTATATGCAAATTAGTGAGCATGGAGATTTAAACAGGCTTATACTGCATGGTCTTGAAATCTATGGAAAACTTCCGAGAAAGCCCACTATAGATGAAACTATCCTGCTTATTGCAATTAGCGGTATAAGTAAAGATAAAAGAGTTCTTGAGACTGCAAAAGAGCTTATTGGCAAATACAAAAATGCAGAAGATTTTCTTGGAGCATTAGCTGCAATACTTAGAACAAAAAATAGAGAAAGAAGGATGGAATCTTTAAGGAAAGGGGATATTGGAGAGGCTTTGGTAGGGCTGGATGTGAAAGCAATTTCAAAAATTCTTGAAAATGTGCTCTTTTATGAAAGAGTTATTAATATTATTCACAGAATATTTGGAAAATTAACCAAAAAAGAGTTCGAGGAAACTATCAAGGTAAAAAAGAAGGAAAAGGAGGTTATGCTAAGGGAAAAACAAATTAATGAGTGGAACAGATGGATTAATTTTTTCAGGAATGCTTTAGATAGAACTCCGCATGAGACGTTATTCGGAATTATTTATTATCTTCCAACAGAGATTTTAAAAGCAGCAGTAAGCAAGCCGGATAAAAATATAGAAAATTACCTAAAGGGTGAATACGGCAAGCGGTATGAAGAATTTCGGAGAATATTGAATAGGCTTATTGAGCTAAAGGCTGAATATTGGAAAAGATATGGTGAAAAAAGCAAGGAAATGCTTAGAAGAGAGGTTGAAAAGTATAGGGAAAAAACATTGCAAATTTTAAAAATTCTAAATAGGCTGCTTGTGCCTTTAGTTGAAAAAGGAATGAAAAGGCACTTACTATTTGCTGAAGCGGTATTAAGAATAAATGAGAATGCTGTAATTAAAAACGAGCTACAAAGCATTGGGAGCGTTGGAAAAGACCCTAAAGAGAATTACAAAAATATTGCCACATTTCAGGACTTTATGATGCATTTATTTGAGGATTTAAAGGCCGATAGAAATTTGGCAAGATTTGTGGAAAATGTAAAGAGCGTTTTGCCCGGAAGAAAAAGAATGGGAAAAGCTATAGAGGGGCATATAGAAGTTCATATTGTGCATACGCCCCACCTAAAAATATTTATAGGAAAGTTAGGTGGAACATGCCTTGAAGAAGATCTTCACATGCCTGAAAAAGGGTTTATGCATTTTACAATATTCGTTGGGAAAACAGCATTGGGAGAAATATATGCATTTAAAACAAAAACTCGTGATGGAAAACCTGCTTTAATATTAGCTGGCATAGAACCGAGGCTTGGAATTTTGGAAAAAGTAGATCCGAAAGATTTCACACGCAAGACCTTAGAAGCTTTTAAGAGGTTTGCAGAAGAAAGAGGATACGAGCTAGGAGTAAGTACTGCATACGGAACTGGTAGCAATAGGAGAGAAATTTTAGAAGCTCTTCAAAAATTAGCGAAGAAGCATAATTGGAAGGAAATAGAGATAGAGCCTACGGGATTTAGAGGATGTAGGCTTACTAGAGTACGCTATGTCCGTAAAATTAGAAAATAACTATTTTCTTCTTTTTAAGATTTTTCTAACCGCTCTAGCTGCATACGGAGCGGTAGTAAGCGCTTTCATACGTTTTAAAGTAATATTTTCCGCAATATGTGGAGGGGTTTCTTTGCCTATACGGAATGATTTGTGCAAAATTCTCCTCAATTCCTTTCGCAATTTTTCAAACATTCTTTTGCCGTGGATTACGCTCAAAGCATAGCTTGATTTTTGTTTTGCAGTTAAATTTGCTTTCCCTATAACCCATTTGAATGCTTCTTCCAATTTTTCTCTTCCAAAATGGGAATACTTTTTCCATAGTCTTTTCCAAACAGCAAGCTCAGGAGCTAAAATCCAGCTTCCATCACTCTGCCTCTTAAGAGAGAGTGCATGAAAAAGCAGTGCTTCAGCCACTTCGTGCACTATTACATGAAACGGGATTTCTTTCTCTTTTTGCTCAACTAAAATCCTGAAATTCTCTTTATTTTGTTCTTGGTGTAAATAGCCGCTTACAAACTTTATTAAAGGCGCTCTAACGATTCCGCCTTTGAGTATTGTTAGAAAGCTTAATTCTCTGGCTAAGTCCATTGCAATATAACCGGCATATAAAT
>CAYLVV010000115.1:0-2394 GCA_964387215.1 uncultured archaeon | reverse complement strand
TCTACAATAGAGGACGGCAAACTTTACTTGCTGCAGACAAGAAACGGAAAAAGAACAGCAAAAGCAGCGGTAAAAATTGCTGTAGATATGGTAAGGAAAGGGTTGATAAGCAAGGAAGAAGCAATAAAGAGAATAGAGGCTGCGCAGCTTAAACAGTTATTGCATAAGAGATTTTCTGAAGCTAGTAAAAAGAGCGCAAAGTTGTTGGCAAAGGGTTTGGCAGCATCTCCAGGAGCTGCAATTGGAAAAATTGCATTTACTGCTGAGGAGGTCATAAGGCTTAAAGAGATGGATGCTGGAGAGAAAGTAATTTTGGTAAGGCCCGAGACTTCTCCTGAGGATATTGAGGGAATGCATTTGGCAGAGGGTATATTAACGCAAAGAGGCGGCTTGACAAGCCATGCTGCGGTAGTTGCAAGAGGTATGGGAAAATGCTGCGTTGTTGGATGTGAGGCATTGCATATAGATGAAGAAAAAGAGGAAATTTTAGTGAACGGAGTTAAGCTGAAAAAAGGGGATGTGATAAGCATTGACGGTAGCACGGGAGAGGTTTATTTAGGCTTTTTAGAGGTTGAGGAGCCTAAGATGTTTGGTGAGTTTAAGGAATTAATGCAGTGGGTGGATGAGTTTAGAAAGATAAAAGTAAGGACTAATGCTGATTTGCCGAAAGATGCAGAATTAGCAAGGAACTTCGGTGCTGAAGGTATTGGCTTGTGCAGAACAGAGCACATGTTTTTTGCTGAGGATAGGATAAATGTAATGAGGGCAATGATTTTGGCTGAGAGCAAAGAAGAAAGGAAAAAAGCATTGGAAAAATTGCTGCCGATGCAGAAGGAGGATTTTTTAGGAATATTTAAAGCAATGGATGGGCTGCCAGTAACGATAAGGCTTTTGGATCCTCCGTTGCATGAGTTTTTGCCGAAGGAGGAAAAGGAGATTGAGGCTGTAGCAAAGGAGCTGAATGTTAGTGCTGAAGAGATAAAGAAAAAAGCGGAAATGCTAAGAGAAATGAATCCAATGCTAGGGCATAGAGGTTGCAGATTAGGTATAAGCTTTCCCGAAATTTATGAGATGCAGATAAAAGCAATTTTAATGGCTGCAAAGGAAGCGAGGCAGAAAGGCATAGATGCGAAACCGGAAATAGAGGTTCCTTTGGTTGCAATCGCGGAAGAGCTGAAGATTATAAGAGAGATTGTAGAGAGGGTAAAGGCTGAACTAGGCATAGACTTTGAGGTTAAAGTGGGAACGATGGTGGAGCTGCCGAGAGCGTGCGTAACAGCGGATGAAATAGCAAAATATGCGGACTTTATGAGCTTCGGCACAAACGATCTAACGCAAACAACATTCGGCTTTAGCAGAGATGATGTTGGGAAATTTTTGCCAATATATTTGGAGAAGAAAATACTCAAAGAGGATCCGTTTGCAAGAATTGATGAAAAAGGGGTAGGAAAATTAATGAAGATGTGCATTGAGCTAGCAAGAAAAGCAAATCCAAATATTGAGATCGGTATTTGCGGAGAACAGGGTGGAGAAGCTGAGAGTGTTAAGTTCTGCCATAAAATTGGTTTGGATTATGTGAGCTGTTCTCCTTACAGAGTTCCTATTGCAAGGTTGGCTGCTGCACAAGCTACTGTAGAAAAATAGGTTTTTATTAAAAAGTATTACCAAAATAAGTATTATGGAAAAAATTGTTGGAAAAATGTTTTCCAATATAGCAGGTTGGTATTATGAAATGGAGAAGGAGAAAAAAAGCTGAGAAGAGGCTGAAAAGAAAAGAGTTAGCTGATATTAGGAAAATTGATGAAATTACAAAATTGGAGTTAAAGAAAGATGTAGATAGGCTTTTGGAATTTTTAAAGGATAAAGATGCTAGGGTAAGATGGTATGCAGCAAGGGGTATTTTAAGAATATTGGTGCAGTTTGATGCGCAGAATAAAAAAATTGATGAAAGAGTGGTAAATGCATTGGCAGAGGTTTTAAGGAAAGATAAAGATTTTGAAACAAGGATTAAAGCTGCAAGAGCTTTGGCTTATTGTTTTTATAGCAAAAATGCGGAAAGGGCATTACTGGATGCCTTAAAAGATGAAAGAAGAGATGTTGCAATAGAGGCAGCATGCTCTCTAGGAGAGCTAACCATTAGAAAAGCTGAAAGAAATATTGTTGATAGGATAAAACTGCAAACAATTTTGAGAATTATAGGGAGGCTTATGAAAAGAGATGTAAGGCTTCCGTTAGGTGGGTTTGATTTATTGGGATATAGTTTTTTGTATGGAGGCTTTAAAGATTATTGTCCGAGGAGTGATAGAGATATTAAAAGAGTCAGGTATGTGGAAAAGATCGCTAATAGCTTAAAAGATGTTGAGGATATTAGAGAAATTGCAAAAATATTAAATT
>CAYLVV010000114.1:0-2405 GCA_964387215.1 uncultured archaeon | reverse complement strand
CAACCAGCCCAGTTGTTTTTCACTTAATTTTGTATAAGCTCTCAAAATTTCTGCTTTTAATTCCTCATCAATTTTTTGCTTTATAATAAGTTCTCTAACCTCTTTAGTAACTCTTTCCAACTCCTTGGTATTATCCACATCAATTGAATCGATTTTATTAATCACTTCATCTTTTATTCCTGCTTTTTCTAAAAACCTCCAATATGCTTTTGTTGTTATGCAGAAACCTGGAGGAATAGGAAAACCAGCATTAGTCATCTCTCCTAAATTAGCTCCCTTTCCACCAACTATTGCAATATCTTCCTTGCGAATTTCTCTAAACCAAAGAATATTTTTATTTTCCATTTGAAGAAAAAAGAAAAAACTAATTTAAATAATTTATCCTTTCTTTTCTTTTTCTTCCTTTTTTTCACTTTCTTTTTTCTCCTCTTCTTTTTCTTCTTCTTTCTCCCCTTCTTTTTCTTCTTCCTTCTCCTCTAAAAATCTAACCTTTCTAGGCTTAGTTCCAATAGAAGCAACATCGGTATGCACTTTTGCAAAAATTTTACATGGTAATTTTGGCTTAATAGAATCAACAATTTCTTCTACAAGCTTAATGTGCTGCTCATCAACTAAAATACTAATTAGTCTTTGTCCTTTATGCACTTGTGCAGCTCTGCCAATTGCTACACCAAATGCATGGCTCATTCCTGTTGAAACTCTATCAGCTCCTGCGCCTTGCGCCTGTTTATTTTCCCTTAAAACATGATAGGGATAAACATGAACTCTTAAGAAAAAATTTTCTTTGCCTAGTTTTTTAGTTAATCTTTTTACCAGAGTCATTCTTACAGACTCTAAAGCATTATCTCTAACTTGTGCATCGCTTCCGGCTCTAACCTCAATTATATGGCTAAAATCCTTCATAGAATTCCCAACATTAAATACCCTAAGCCTTAAACCTGGGTTAGCACCAACATAATTTCTGCGCGGCACTCTGATAGCTACTCTTGTATAAGGCCTTTCCAACTCTCTATAACATTTTGCTGGTCTTAATCCCATACTAAATTCAGCCCCAGTAAAGTTTTTAATAGAAATCTCTAAAGAAAAAAATTTTAAATCAGAACTTCTTAGTATAGAAATGGAAACTAAGAAAATTATTCTTACTTTTATTTTTGGAATATTTATTTTTAGTATTACTGCAGCTCCTGCTCCTCCGGTTGGAGAGTTTAGGGTTAACACTTACACAACTGATGACCAAGAGTATCCAGATGTAGCAGTATTACCAAATGATAATTTCGTGGTTGTATGGCAAACTGATGTTGGCGGAGGGGATTATGATATAAATGCTCAAATATTTGATTCTTCTGGAAATAAAATAGGGTCGGAATTTAGAGTAAATCAAGTAACTGCAAATTCTCAAGAATATCCTGCTATTGCTGTATTTTCTGACGGAAATTTTGTAGTAGTTTGGCAAGGACAAGATAGCGATGCTACAGGAGTTTATGCAAGAATTTTCTCTTCTAATGGTACACCTATTACAGGAGATATTTTAGTAAATACTACTGAAACAGGTAGTCAAGAGAATCCAGATGTAGCAGTATTACCAAATGATAATTTTGTGGTTGTGTGGCAAGCCACAGATTTAGCTCCAAATTGGGATATAAATGCTCAAATATTTGATTCTTCTGGCAATAAAATCGGCTCGGAATTTAAAGTAAATGTCGACACAACAGGAGGGCATAAAACTCCAGCAGTTGCAGCATTTCCTAATGGAAATTTTGTAGTAGTTTGGCAATGGTGGGACACTACTTGGTTTCCTTCCATATGTCAAAAAGTATTTGCTCGAATATTTGACCCCTCTGGAAATGGCTTAACTAATGATATATTAGTAGAATCTACTTCATGTACACTTATTAAACCTGCAACATCTACATTTTCCAATAATGATTTTGTTGTTGCTTGGAATGACAGTAGTTATGATGTTTATTTTAAATTATTAGATGAAGATGGAAATGCTATTACTAATTCAATTTTAGCTGTAACATATAGTGTTAATGAGGACCAGAAACGTCCTGCTGCCGTAGTATTTCCAAATGATAATTTCATTATAACTTGGGATACTTGGAATACAGTTTCTGGAGATGACGACATAAATGCTCAAATTTTTGCTCCAGATGGAAATAAGTTGGGTTCCGAGTTTAGAGCACATGATGCGGTAGCAAATTACCAATGGGCATCGTCTGTAGCGGCATTTTCAGATAATAATTTTGTTATAACTTGGATATTTTCAAATGGAGATAGAGATATTTATGCAAAGTTATTTGAGCATCCATCTTGTGCAGATTTTGGTGGAATCGTTTGCGGTCCTCCCCAAATTTGTAGTGGAACTTTAGCAGCAGCTTCAGATACTAATTATTGTTGTATTG
>CAYLVV010000113.1:0-2423 GCA_964387215.1 uncultured archaeon | reverse complement strand
TATTAAAACTGAACATTAAAGAAAATAAAATGATTATCGCGCCTAGCTATGCAGCACCTATAGGCATAAAAGCAGATATTACTTATGCAAATGATATTATTGCATATATGCTCAAAGATGGTTATGCAAAAGTTGTGGTTCCAGAAAGCTATCTAAGATGGACTCCAATTGCAACGACTATTGGCAATTTGCCAAATGTAATTAATGATATAAAAAGCGGTAATGAATTGCATATAAGTAATTTCGGGGGAACAGGAAGCGTATTAATGCGGGCTGTTGCTTATGTGCCTGCTGAAAGAGCAACACTTACAAATATGGCATCTCTACAGCTAACACAACAAACAACAGCATATACAAAAATGTTTAATATTGAAGCCTATGCCTCAACATTTGATCCTAAAGCCAGAGGAATAGTGTCAGGAGTTGCATTGGTTCCTACTATAAAAAAAGATGATGCAGAAAAATTAATGACTTATGAAGGATTATTACAGCTTGTGGAGGATGGGTATTTCTGCGCAAAAGTAACTGCAGATGAAGCAATAATAAAATGGAATCCGAGGGCAGTATTTAACGAAGAATGGAAGAGGACTGTTGAAACCTTCAAATAAAAAATTATTTAAATAGAAAAAGAGTTATTTGAATGGTGAAATAATGGAATTGGCATTTGTTGAAAAGATAAAAGAAATTTATTATTCCTGGGAAGATAAATGGTATGCTTTTTTGGATAAGCTTAATGAGAAGGGAATTCCTATTTACAAAATAATAGATCCAATTGATAGATTGGTTCCGAGTTTTGCTTTATTTTTATTTTTGATTGTTTTAGGGATTGGAATTTTAGCTTATAGTTTTTTTGTGCCTGCTGTTGCTCCTGTAGAAAAACCAGCATATTTTACTTTAACTGTTGAGGTTCTTGATGAAGAAGATAGTCCGCTTCCAGGAATTGATGTAACAATAAGCTATGAGGGTTATGAATTTTCCTCAACAACAAATACTTTTGGTTTAGCAGAATTTGATGTACCTGCAGAAAGTTTTGTAACTATTAATATTGATAAGGAAGGCTATGAAAAGATCACAAAAGAAGTTGTTGTTGATGCAGATATAAGAGAAACTGTTATGCTTAAAGAATTATCTGTTGAGGAGTTAAGCAAAACCCTAGTACTTAAGGATTTAAGAGGCAGACCAGTGAGGAATGCATTGGTGAGTTTTCACTGCACAAATAAGGCAGCAATTCCTCCAGAGGATGCAATGACAGATTATACCGGTACTGTAACAGTAGTGCCGCCAAGTAATTGCGGAAAATTAATTGCAAGTGTAAAAGCAGAGGGTTATGCAGAAGTTATAAGTTTTGCAGTGGATGAAGATTTTTCTGTTTTACAAATGCAACCATTAGAGGGAGCATTGGGAAGCATAAGAGTAAGCGTTACCTTTGAAGGAAATCCTGTGGATAATATTAAGGTTAAGCTCTACCAATTTTTTGAGCAGGAATTGGGTCCTATTGATGAAGCTTATTCTTCTGCAGGATTGGCAATATTTGAAAGTGTTGCTCCCGGCACCTATATAGTTAAAACTGAAGCATCCCAAGGTTATGCTGCTACTTCTTCAGAAAATATTCAATTGGATGCAGGGCAAGAAAAATTTATTGAGATTAAATTGGAGAAGAGAATTATTGGAGAAGTGCAAATAAGAGCAGTGGATGAAAAAACTTATGCAAAGATTGCAAATGCAAGAGTAACTTTACGCTATAATGAAAAGGAGCTTGCTACTGCTGAAACTGATGCGGAAGGTATAGCAAAATTTCCAGTAAGTGAAGATTTTGCTTACGAGGTTATTGTTGATCATGAAGATTATTTAGTTAAGGCTGTTCAAAATGTGCATATATCCGCAACACCAATAGATATCAAGCTTACAAAATACATTCCAGGAGTTAATGGTGGTAATCTTAAAGTAAAGGTTGTAAATAAAAATAATGAGCCGATTGAGAATGCAAGGGTTGCATTATTTAATGTTGATACTAAAAAATATATGCCATTTGAAGAGTTAATTACTGATTTTAAAGGAGAGGTAATATTTACTAGGGTGGATTCAGCAACATATAAAGTATTTGCATTTAAGAAAAGCTTGAGCGGGTGGAGTGACGAAGCCTACTTTGATAAAAGAAAGGCAGCAGAGATAACATATACAGTTGTCATGGAAATTCCAAATGCAACATTAGAAGTTCATGTAAAGGATGAAGAAGGCAATCCTGTACAATTTGCAATGGTTTCTGTATACAATGCATTTGATAACAATATTTTAGCTTCAGATTTTACTAATGCAGAAGGCTACTTTTCTGCACAAATACCTGCAGATAAGGGTGTTTATATTAGAGCAAGCAAAGAAAAAGGCACATTTTACTCAACAATAAAATATCTTGAGCCGAATGG
>CAYLVV010000112.1:0-2516 GCA_964387215.1 uncultured archaeon | reverse complement strand
TTGGAAGGCTCTTGTGCTGCCATTACACCACAGGCGCCTAAAAAATTAGAAGTATATAATATTTAAATTCCTTGTTTGACAAAAAGAATTATTAATTAAAAAAAGAACAATTTCTTAAGATGAGAAGAAAAGGTAGAAGGAAGATTAGGAAGGAGGTACTTAAAGAGTTAGAAAATTTAAAGAGGAGTAGGAAAAGGCTTAAAGAACGTATAGAAACGCTTATTAAAAATTTGAAATCGGAGGATGAAATTGCAAGGGAAATTGCTTTAATAAAGCTTACAGAGTTGGCTGAAAGAGACTCCAAATTTTCTAAAATTGCATTTCAGGCTTTAAAGGGATTTTTATGGGATGAAAGCGCTATTGTGAGGATGGCAGCAATTACTGGAATTAAAATTTTAAATATGGAAAAGGCTTTTGAGAAGGAATTGATAAGTTTATTAAATAGGGAGAGGGATTTTGCTGTTAGGAGATTTTTGGTTGATATTTCAATAAAAATACCAAGTAAAAGAGTCCTTAAAATTCTAATAAAAGATTTTAAAAGTAATTTAAGAGGCGGAAAAATTAATAGAAGAGTTATAGAAGCTATAAGAAGGGTCTCATTTTCTTTAATTAAAGAAAATCCAGAAAAATTTCATAAAATGCTATCTCTGCACAAAAAAATATTTGAGGGCGTGGATGAAGTAAAAATTGCTTTGATAAATGCAGCAATTGCATTGGGAAAAATTGAAAGAATTGATAATGAAACTATAAGAAGGATTATTTATCAAATCTCCAGAGTAAATCTTACTAGAGCTGTAGAGAAGCTTAGGTTGTGAAAATGTGAGATTTAGAAAAATGCTTAAAATAGCTAGGAGATTAAAGAAAAGAGGAATTTATAGCAGAAAGTTTATGGAAGAGATTGTTAAAGTTTATAGAGGGATTAGGGATAACGAAACTAAGAGGCATTTTTTGAATGTTTTCAGCAGTAGGATTGGGGAAAGAGTATTTGCAGCATTTTGGTTTGGAACTGACAAAGCTAATAATGTTGCAATAATTTCATTAAAAATTTTAGCTAGGGATGTTAGTCCTGAAGTAAGGGCTGAAGCTTTAGAAGCAATAGCTAATTTGAAAGATAAAAGATTTTTGCCAGAAGTCTTAAATGCATTGAAAGATAAAAGTCTAAGAGTAAAAATTGCAGCAATAGAAGCAATTAGAGGGATGAGTATTAGAAGTGCTGCTGCTATAAATGGATTGATAAGGTTGCTAAAGGATAGAAATCCTGATGTTAGAAAAGCTGCTATTTTTGCATTAGAGGTTTTAAAAGTTAAAAGAGCAAAAAATTATTTGCAGGAACTTTTATTAAGAGATAGAGATGAATTGGTTAGAGCTAGTGCAATTTCAGCACTCACTGAATTAGGAATTGCAGATGAAAAAATTTTAATTAAATGCCTTAAAGATAAGAATAGCGAAGTTAGGTTTTTAGCTGCACATGGGTTAAGCAGTTTTAAAAAAAGTAAAAATGTTGAAATATTGTTGGAAAGGCTAAAAATTGAAGAAAGCAAAAAGGTTAGGGATGGAATTATTGTTGCTATTGGAAGTTTAGGGATAAAAGAAAGTTTGGATGCATTGCTTAAAATTTCGAATAGAATAAAGAGTAAGGAGGTTTTAGGCAATGCCTTAGTTGAATTTGCAAAAAATTTTTCTAAAGAAAGGGAAGGGTTGATAGAAAAGATAATGTTTAGGTTAAGTAATTTGAGTATTTTTAAAACTGGTTTGATTTTGGCTGGAATTTCTATAGGAATATTTCCTACAAATAAGATTAATGTTTTGAAAAAGCTTTCTGAGAAAGAGCTTATAAAAATGCTAAGGGAAAAATTAAAATAGTGATAAGCTTTAATGGAATTATGAAAAAGGGAAAATTTATTGTGATAGAAGGTATTGATGCCAGTGGAAAAGGCACTATTGCTATGCTAATGGCAGGTTACTTACATGATAAAATACCAAAAGAGAAAATTTTGGTTACATTTGAGCCCACACAAGGTAAATATGGAAGCGAGATAAGAAAAATTTTAAAAAAGGAAAGCGATCCAAAGAAAAATGCTGAAAGATGTTTGCGATTATATGTTGAGGATAGAAAGGAACATATAAAGAATGTGATTCTTCCGGCATTAAAGGAAGGAAAAATTGTAATTTGTGATAGATATAAATATTCTACTGTTGCTTATCAAAATGCTCAAGGAGTTCCAATAAAAAAAATTATTAAAATGCATAAAGGCATGCCAAAGCCAGATTTAGTAATAATTCTTGATGTGGATCCAGAAATTGCAATAAAAAGAATAGTTAAGGATCAAAAAAGGAAGAATTTTGATAAATTTGAAAGGAAAGAATTTTTAGCATTAGTAAGAGAGAAATTTTTATTAATGCCGCAAATCTTTTCAAATGAGAATATCAAAATAGTGGATGCTTCACAGCCTGCAGAAGTAACTTTTTCTAAAATTGTAGACGAGCTCAATAAAATTGTTTTTGAATAATTTTTT
>CAYLVV010000111.1:0-2527 GCA_964387215.1 uncultured archaeon | reverse complement strand
TGCAGGGGGAGGGATTCGAACCCTCGTAGGCACTAAGCCACTGGCTTCTGAGGCCAGCCCCTTTGACCACTCGGGAACCCCTGCGTAAAAAATTTCTATTTCAAATATCTTTTAAGAAACTTTGCAAATTTTTCTGCTGCTTTTCTTCTGTGGCTTATTTTGTTTTTAATTCCTTTTCCCAATTCTGCAAAAGTCTTTTTGTAGCGAAAAGGAACAAAAACACTATCATAAGGCATTTTTATGGGTGCTTTTCCTTTTATTTGAGTAGTAATTTTTCCAAAAACTTTTCCTTTAAATGTAAAATGTTTTTCTTTATTAGGCTTGAATGCTATTACAGCTTCAAAGAAAGCATCTTTATTCTTTCCTCTTAAAAGATTAAATATGCCTTCATAGCCTATGCTTTTAAAAACTCTACTGCTTATTGGCCCGGGGAAGTTTTTATAAGCCTTAAAAAATATACCAGAATCTTCAACAAAACAAGGTTTTTTTAAGAGTTTAAAAGCTTGTGTAACTTTTGAAACTGCAATATCCTCAAGGCTATCTAAATCAGGCTCAATAATATCCAAACCTTTTTGTTCTACATTAATATCTAAATTAAAATCATCAAATACTTTGTTAACTTCTGCCACTTTATCAGCATTCGAGGTTACAAAAATTATTTTCCTAATCATTTTTTTCACCTTCCAACAACATGCATGCAAGTGTTACTTTAATACCATATATTTTTGCTTTATGAATTGCTTTTTCAGATTCCGAACCTGGCTGCATCCATATATGCTTTAATCCAATATCAATCATCTGATCAACAATTCTCTCAGTAACAGAAGGCCTAACTACAGTTATAACTAAATCCGGCTTTTTAGGCAAATGATAAAGATCTTTATAACATTGCATGTGTTCAATTCTCTCATATTTAGGATTTATTAAATACAACTCATGCCCCTCTTCAATCAATTTTTTCATTATTTTATAAGCCCATTTATTTTTCTTAGGGGTTGCACCAACCAAAGCAATAATCATAAAAGAAAAAGAGGGAATGCCATTTTAAATAAATTTTGAAGCTTTATTTTTATTAGCGGATGATGAAGACGACGGCATCTGAATTGATGATGTGGGCATTGATCTGACGCTCAAAACATGCTTGCGGTTTCTGTTTCAGTTTCCTCATCCAAATAGAATTTTTCAGGATCTTTTGGGATTTTCACATTTAATTTTTTAGGCTTATCAAAGGCCTCTAACCTAAATAATGTTGCCCTATACCAACAATGATCCGGCTTGTTTACTTTAAATTTTAATTCTTTAACAAACTTGAACTCCTGCCAATATTTGCTCCAACTTCCACTGTAATCAGGATAACTACAAAAGCCCGGCAATGCGTGGGTTATAGCCAAATTTCTTTCCAGTAAAACTTTTGTAAATAAATTCCATTTTTTCAAAGAAGATTCTTGGTGTGTAATGCCAAAATATAATGCTGAATACTTTCCTTTCATAAGCTCCAATGCCCGGCTTAAAAAAGTCAGCATAGCTATTTTCGCTTCAGGTGGATCGGTAATTATTGTATCAAACTTACCAATAAACCTTTTTGGTAATTTTTTTCTCACATCATAGTGGTAAGCTTTTATTGGCAATCTTTTTCTTTTCGCAATTTTATTCAAAGCTTCTACTATTCCTCTATCTACATCTAAAGCAGTTATTTTTGCTTTGTCCGATATTAATGCCAAGGCAACACTCAAAAAATCGTCATCGCCTAAAATACAAACTTTGGAAAAATCTAAATCGCCGTTTTTTTGTATTAAAAACGCTTTTGCAACTGCTTCTTCTGGCAAAATTCTTGCTTGTTGCCATTCATCAGCTGAAGGAAAACATTTGCCCGTTAATGAAAGATATTTTTTAAGTATATTTTTAAATTTAGCATTTCTTTCAAACAACCTACCATTGCAACACTTGCAGAATTCTAAAAATTTTATACCAACTTTTTTCTTTAAATGTATTTTGCCATTTTTATCCGCATAAATTAATTTTTTTTTATACATTTTATTCAAAACAGTTCTGAGTTCAGATTCGTTTGCATCTAAATAATAAAGTAATTCCCATACACTTGCTTTTTTCTTTTTTTCTAAAAAAGCAAAAATTTGTTTTTCCAATTGAAACATTAATAAAAGATTTTGCAAAACATTTAAAAATAATTAATACATTAAAAAATTATTTAAACAAAAAATTAAGTTTCCGCAATTGCGGGAGGTTAGGTGTTAAACTCAGATGGGTGCCGATCATGCCTACAAAGAACATCAATGGATTTCACATACTTGCAGATTTTTGCGGCTGCAAAAAAGTAAATATACTTAAATATGCTAATTCTTTAGAAAAAGCACTAAGAATGGCATCCAAAAAAGCCGGTTTTAAAATTGTTGGTTCTGTAAAGCATCAGTTTAAACCATTCGGAGCAACTGTTGTTTTACTTTTATCAACATCACATTTTTCAGCACATTCTTGGCCAGAAGAAAATGGATTTGTTGCAATTGATATT
>CAYLVV010000110.1:0-2539 GCA_964387215.1 uncultured archaeon | reverse complement strand
AAATTTTTTTATAATTAATTATTGATTGAAAGAATTTTTATTAAAAGTAGAATAGCAAGAGTCACAATAAATATTTGTGTCAACGAATGCGGTATCTCCGTAGCCTTTTTGGAAAAAGACGAAAAGAAAATTGTAACCTTGCGCAAAGGTAAAATTAAACAAGCAAAGTAAGCTTATTAACAGTCTAATCATTGCAGATTATATATTTTACTCTATTGACAAATTATAGAAAAAATATATAATTTTGTCAAGATTAAAAGTCAAATATGAAGGGGAAAAACGCTAAAAAAAAAGAATTGTTTTTGGAGTTGTTTTGGGAAACGGGAGGTAATATAGCTTTAACTTGTAAAGAAGTGGGTATTTCAAGGCAGACTTATTATAACTGGCTGAAAAAAGATAAGAAATTTGCTAAAGCTATTGAAGAAACTATGGAGGCTATTATTGATTTTGCGGAAAATAAGCTTTTAGAGTTAGTAAAACAAAAGAACTTAGGGGCTATAATATTTTTCTTATGCAACAAAGGGGCAGTTAGAGGTTGGCGAAATCCTAATAAAGTTGAAATAAGTGGTCAAATCGATGTCCCCAGAATTGTTATAGAACCCGCAGAAGAGGGTGATAAAAATGGCGAAAAGCAAGAAAATTGACAATTTGGACACTAATAAAAAAAGCGGACTGAAAATTGTTTGGGTCGATATAAGTGAATTGAAAGCTCCTGAATACAATCCTCGTAAAGCCTCTAAAGAACAGTTTGAGCAACTAAAAAAATCTATACAGAAATTCGGATTTGTTGACCCTATAATTGTTAATTGCGCTCCAGGTAGAGAAAATATTGTCATAGGTGGAAATTTCAGGGTTGAAGTAGCGAAAGCTTTGGGTATTAAAAAAATTCCCGCTGTTTATGTTTGCATACAGGACATAGAAAGAGAGCAAGAGCTAAATTTACGCTTGAATAAGAATACAGGTGAATGGGACTGGGAATTGCTTGCAAATTTTAATGAAGACATGCTCTTGAATGTTGGTTTCTCTTTAAACGAGGTAGCTAAAATTATGACTTATGACGATGTGAAATTTTTTGATGAAGATAAAACAATGCGAAAGTTTAATGTTATTATCAAGTGCACCAATGAAGAACAATTAGAGCATGTTATGGAGCTTTTGAAAATTAGCAAAAGGTCGGTAAGGTATGAAGATTTTATAAAATGTTTCGGAAATTGAATATAATTTTGCACTTGCGCAATCCTAAGAACAATTGCGCATATATGTATTTTGTTAGATATTTGCGTGATAAGTTTGGATTAATTGATGTAAATAGTGTTGAGGAACTAACTTATTTTGTTGATAAGCCTATTAACAGTATCTTAATACCGTATAGTTTCCGCTATCTGGACAACATAAAAGCCAAAGTTGAGTTCATAAGAGAAATTTTAAGAAAATACCCAGATGTGAAAATAATTAGGTTTTTCAATGAATACAATGTCCCTGAGAATTCAGATTTAAGAAAAATTTTTACGGAACGACCTTATGATTTGCTATTAACTAATTTTGAACGGGATGTTAACAAATTTAACTACAAAAATAGGCTGACTTTAAATGTTAATTGTTTAAGCTTTTTTGATTTCCATAGAAGTTTTAGAAATGTAAAAAAATATGATTTGATTTATTATGGTAGCTTTAGAGAAAACAGAAAAAGGTATTTTTTAAAATATTTAAAAGACAACGAATGCGTTATTATAAGTTGCAGCTTAAGAGCGCTCGATAGATTCAAAAATCTTTTAGGTAATGCAAAATATATAGACACAATAAAAAATTTAGGCAAGCTTTCTTGCCCTCTAAAATATTTTAGATACGGTCTTTATATAGAGGACACGATAACACATAAAAACTATAATTTTCCAGCTAACCGCTTCTATGAGCAACTTTCCTATGAAGTTGTGCAATTTTTCGATGTCAATTGTCTTAATACTTTTAATCGTTATGGTTTAGATATTGCTGATTTTATCGTAACTGATAAAGAGGATTTAATTAGAAAAGTCAAAACAAGTAATTATTTTGAATTGTGGGAAAAACAAAGACGCTGGCGAGAAAAAGCTGTTGAAGATTTCCGAATTTTAGATAAACAAGTCGAAAAACATTTATCGCCTTACTTTGCCTGATGAGACCTAAAATCGTAAAAATTAAAGCCACCCGTATTTTTTATGCTAATTTACAAGCCACTAAACCTGTTGTTCTAAATATAGGAGGCGCTCGCAGCGGTAAATCTTTTGCTATTTTACAATTGCTCTTGGTTTACTTTGTCAATCAAAACAACAAAAAAATTTTGATAACACGGAAAACTCGACCTGCTCTTAAGATTTCTTGCTGGGAAATGTTTTTGGATTTATTAGAGCGCACAGGTTTCCGTAGGTTTTGTAAATTCAATAAGAGCGAACTCGATATAAGATTCAAAAACAATGTTGTCTATTTTAGAGCAATAGACAATCCTGAAAAAATTAAATCTACCGAGTTCAATTATATTTTCATGGAGGAAGCTAATGAATTC
>CAYLVV010000109.1:0-2581 GCA_964387215.1 uncultured archaeon | reverse complement strand
TATTACTGAATTAGTTAAAGAAAAAATTAAAAAGCTCAAAGTAAAGAACGGGGTTTGTTTTCTTTATGTGCCACACACTACAGCAGCAGTAATAATAAATGAGAATTATGATGAAAGCGTAATGGATGATTTGCTGGAATTTTTGGCTGAATTAGTGCCGCGAAATAGGGCTTATAAGCACTTAGAGGGAAATGCTGACGCGCATATTAAATCCTCTATTCTCGGCAATACCCTCAGCATAATAATTAAAAATGGAGAATTGTGCTTGGGAAGATGGCAAGGAATAATGTTTTTGGAATTTGATGGACCTAGAAAGAGGGAAATATGGTTCAAAATTTTAACAATATCTGATTGAGGATTGTACTATTTTACAAATTGTACTATAAAGTATTTATAAATAAAAAGCAACTTTATTTAGTAGTAACAGAGGCTCTACGGTTTGCAGAGTGCAAAATTTCACCTCCTCTTCTCTTTTTCTTTTTCTCCTAAAGATTTTAAAAGGTTTAATATTTTATATATTAGGTGATTGTATGATAGAATTAGTTACAGGACCATTAAGATATATTTCTTCAATTGCTGCAGCTTTAGATATTCCAATGAAATTTTTAGTTTTTGTACTATCTCTTGCAATATTAGTTGTTTCCTTGTTAGCATTCCAAAAATCAAAATCAAATAAATTTATTTTTATTGCAATAGCATTCTTTTTATTTGCTGCAAAATGGTTTCTTAAGATTTTGGATATTTTTTTGAGTCCTGGTATATTTTTACCAGATAGTAGTGAAAATGTTTTTGAGTTGTGCATATTGGCAGCATTGCTTATAGGCATATTTAAGAAGTGAATTTTATGCGAGGTTTGGCGCATCCACACAGGGAAATGCTATTTAACATAATTAAGGAGCATCCTGGATTACATTTTAGAGAATTGCAGAGAATTACAAATTTAGCAACAGGAGTACTTCAATACCATCTTTCCTATTTAGAAAGAAAGGGTTTAGTAAAATCTGTTAGGGATGGAAAATTTCTACGTTATTTTACTGCCTTTGAGAGCAGATTTAAGCATGAGTTAGATAGGGAAATGCTTTCTTTGATGAGAAGGCCGATTTTAAATAAAATAATTAGCTTTTTAAAAGAGAATAAAAAAGCAACAAACAAAGAGTTAGCTAATTTTTTAGGTTTAAAACCACCATCAATATGTTTTCATATGAAAATATTACAGGAAAAAAATTTAGTTAAAAAAGTAGAAGAGGGTAGGAAAATATATTATTACTTAAATGCTCCTGAGGAAATTGTAAAGGCGCAGGCAAGAGATGAAAGATTATTGGATAATGCCATAAAAAATTTCATTGAGCTTTGGGAAGATTTTTCTATTTGAGTCTTTTTCTTTGTAGAATTTTTCCTACAGTCCTTCTAATAGTTCTTCTTAATTTTTTAGCCTCTTTTGCAAGATGTAAAAACCTTAGCAGAGTGCCAACATCAGGCTTTAGATATTCTCTTAATCTCTCACCTTTTCTTTTTGGAATCTTTCTTATGGCATGCACATAATGGCCACTTAGTAAAAAAATAGTTGGATCTGGAAATGAAATCCAACGCTCGGCAATTTTTACACTACTTCCATGTTTTTCAATTCCAAGTTTTTCATTAAGTCTTAATTCTCTTGCTGACTCAACCAATGCTTTTGCTGCTAGATTTGCTCTTTCTTTATAATAGAGATGCTCTGGAGGAATTACTTTAGGCGGCCTATATCCTAATTGTAAAAGATAGCCTTCATATAATTCATAAAACTTTCTTTCCCATCTTCTCAATTCTTTTGTTGTTAATCTCCCTTTAACTATTTTTTCTATTGCTCTTTTTGGAAAGATATGTTTTAGTCCCCAGCTTTCTCCTAAGAGTCTAGGCATATCGCTCCAAGGAATTTCTCTAAAAAATTTCCATTCAATGTGCAAATTTTTTTTATATTTTTTAAGTCTGTTAAATCTTCTTGCGGAATTTATAAAAAGAGTTCCACCTTTTGAAACCAATAATGCCACAAAAAGTTTGCAATTCTTTCTATTTAGGATTTTATAAAGCTTCTCGGTTATAGCTAATGAATTTCTTCCAGAAATTGCTTCGTCAACATAAATAACGTTGCTATCTTTAGGAATAGTATCAATCCTATCTTCCAAAATTTTATAAAGAAACTCATAATCCTGCTTTGAAAGAGCTTCTTCTAAGCTAATTGGAATATTTATTACTTTAAAAGGATGCTTACTTTTTTTAGAGATTATTTTAGCTGCTGCTATAATTCCGTCAACAATTGGTGAAGCCCCTCTTGGAAAATGAAGCAAAAAAGTTGGTTTTTCTCTAGAAAGTTCAACTATTTTTCTTGCTAATTTTGTTATATAATTACAAATATCTTCAATTAATTTTTCATCAATTCCATTTTGCATAAAAATGGGCGCGGAGAGATTTGAACTCTCGATCTTCCGCTTATCAGGCGGACGCTTTAACCAGGCTAAGCTACGCGCCCATTTAGAAATTAATGGGAAATAAATTTTTAAGGAATACTTTAGCCCCGGGGAGATCGAAATAAAGGCTTGCAAAT
>CAYLVV010000108.1:0-2607 GCA_964387215.1 uncultured archaeon | reverse complement strand
AAATCTTGATCTTTACATTTTACATTTTGCATTTTAATTCCATATGAGTTAACATTTTGCCCTAACAATGTTATCTCCTTATAACCGTTCTTGACCAAATTCCTGATTTCTTCCAGAATCTCTCTCTCCGGTCTGCTCACTTCTCTTCCCCGGGTAAAAGGTACTACACAATAAGAACAAAAATTATTACAACCGGTCATTATGGGGACGAAAGCAGAGAAATCTGATTGGTAATGAGGATTTATCTTAAAATAATCAGAGTCATTGCTCCATTGTTTCATTGCTTCATTGTTGAAACTACCATAACAATGAAACAATGAAACAATGAAACCATAAAGTTTACCTAAATCCCTAATATCAAATATTAAGTCAAACTGCTTTCCTAATTTCTTTCTGTCTTCTTCCAAAACACATCCTGTTAAAATTAGAATAGGTTTCTTTGATTCATAATTCTTAATTCTCAATTCATTATTCCACCTTCTTGCCTTTCCATATATCCTGTCAATGGCCTTTTGTCGCACAGAACAAGCAACAGCAACAATAACATCTGCCTCTTCTTCTTTTTCGGTTAAACTAAAACCTAATTCATTAAAAACAGTAGCGATACGTTCCGCATCGCTCCTGTTCATATCACAGCCAATTACAAATAAATGGTATTTCATGATTATAGGTTACATTGTTAAATTAAAGCTCAAAGTGCAAAGTACAAAAGTCAAAGCCACAGCTTAAACCTGCCTGCCGGCAGGCAGGACTCAAAACTATCGTAAGTTTTACATTTTAAGATGTGGTTTGTCCGCCCGGGGCGGAGAGCTTTGAGCTTTGCACTATATTTTAGATTACCAAAAAATGATTTCTTAATTCATCCTGTGGTAAGACGACTTATGAATCACCCCTGCATTTTATTATTTCTTCTCCTTAATCTCTCTCTTCAACCTCTCCACAAACTTCTCAATCTTCATAGAACCTAGATCCCCCTCTTTTTTAGAACGTATAGAAATTGTTTTGTTTTTTTGTTCTTTTTCACCGATTATAATCATGTAAGGAATTTTTTCTAATTCGCTATTGCGGATTTTTTTACCTAAAGATTCTGCACCGTCGTCAATTTCTACTAAAAGATCTTTCTTTTCTAATTCTTCCTTAACTTTTTGAGCATATTTATGCAACTTATCATTAATCGGTAAAATTCTTACCTGCTCAGGCGCCAGCCATAAAGGAAACTCACCAGCAGTCTTTTCCACAAGAAAAGCAAAAAATCTTTCAAAGGAACCCAAAATTGCCCGGTGAATCACTACTGGCCTTTTCTCTTTACCATCTTTATCAATGTAAGTTAG
This sequence comes from uncultured archaeon, assembly GCA_964387215.1. GTDB lineage: Archaea > Iainarchaeota > Iainarchaeia > Iainarchaeales > CAYLVV01 > CAYLVV01. The sequence goes on along the minus strand of CAYLVV010000108.1, from coordinate 1,276 downwards.
ATCAAAACGGGAAGGCATAAAAAGATCTACTTGTATAGTAGCAATGGTATCATCTTTGCCATAAACATTTTTTATTTGAATATCTATTTTAGGACCATAAAAAGTAGCTTCCCCTATCGCTTCTTCAAATTCCACTTTTTTCTTCTTAAGAGCAGAACGCAAGGCTTGGGTAGATTTTTCCCATATTTCTTTATTTTCTATATCACCAAATTTTTCCTTATCAGAAAAATCAGGTAAAGACAAACGAAACCAATAATCAGAAATTTTAAAATCTTGATATACTTCATTAAAAAGATCTAAAACTTTTCCTATTTCTTCTTCCAACTGATCTTCTCTGCAGTATATATGAGCATCGTTTTGGGTAAATCCCCTTACCCGTATTAAACCGGTTAATACTCCTGAACGTTCATAGCGATAAACCCTGCCAAATTCTGCCAAACGTAAAGGCAAGTCTCTGTAGCTTTTAGGCTCATTTTTATAAATCATGTGATGAAAAGGACAATTCATGGGTTTGAGATAATATTTTTCCCCCTCAATATCAATAGGAGAATACATGTCTTCTTTATAATGAGCAAGATGCCCGGAGATTTCAAAAAGTTTTTCTTTGGTAATTTCCGGGGTATAAACAAATTTGTAACCGTATTTTCTTTCTTTTTCATAAATATAATCTTCCAGTTTTTTACGCACCGCTGCTCCCTTAGGCAACCACAAAGGCAGTCCTTTCCCCACCTCCGGGCTTATCATAAAAAGTTTTAATTTTTCTCCCAGGATTCTATGGTCTCTCTTTTTGGCTTCTTCTAAAATTTTTAAATGTTCCTCCAATTCTTCCTCGGTAGGAAATACTGTACCATAAATACGGGTTAACATAGGGTTTTTTTCATCTCCTTTCCAATAAGCTCCAGCAATAGCAGTTAATTTAAATTCTCCGATCTCTTTGGTGTTTTTAACATGAGGACCTTTACATAAATCAATAAAATTTCCCAACTCGTAAACACTAACTTCTTTTTCTCCTTCCTTTTCTAAGTCCTCGATTAATTCTAATTTATAAGGCTGATCCTTAAAAACCTCTTTGACTTCTTCTATTTTATAAATTTTCTTTTTAAATTCTAAATTTTTCTTTTTAATCTCCTTCATTTTCTTCTCAATTTTCTCTAAGTCTTTTTCCCCTAATCCGCGTTGATCTGCGTCTAGTCTGCGTTGATCTGCGTCTTGAAAGTCAAAGTCATAATAAAACCCTTCTTCAATTGCCGGACCAATACCAAACTTGACTTTGGGA
>CAYLVV010000107.1:0-2715 GCA_964387215.1 uncultured archaeon | reverse complement strand
AAATTATTGGGCTGTGGTTTAGCGGTAATAGGAAAAAGAAGAGATAAGCCAAATGAGGTTGCGGAGGTTATGCTTATAGGTAATGTTAAGGATAAGATTTGTGTGCTAATAGATGATATAATTGATACTGCAGGAACTATAACCAAAGCTGCTAATGAATTAGCTAAAAATAATGCAAAAGAAATATATATTTGTGCAACTCATGCTGTGTTTTCAGCTAATGCTTTAGAAAGATTGCAGAAGTGTAATGCAAAAAAGATAATTGTAACTGATACCATTCCTCATGAGAATTTGCCTAAAGATATTGAAATAGTCTCTGTTGCTAAAATTATTGCTGATGCTATTTCGTCCTTTAACGAATTCTAAGAATTATTTAAAAATTGCAAAGAATGAGCTATTTTTAAATGCTGCTAAAATTAAATAGTGAGTTATGCAAAGAATGCAGTAGTTGTAAGGCTACTTGCATAAAGCTGGTTGATGTTAAAACAATGCTTAGATGCAAACATTGTAAAGATCCTCCATGTGTAAAAGCATGCCATAGAAATGCATTTGTTGAGGTTGCTAAAGGAATTTATGCAATTGATGAAACAAAGTGTAATGGTTGCGGAAAATGTGTTGATGCATGTCCTGAAAATGCAATAGTAATAAAAAACGGAAAAGCAGTAAAATGCGATCTGTGTGCTGAAATTGATTTTAAGTTTTTGTGTGTTGCAAATTGTCCGAGAGGAGCAATAAAGCCTTCTCAAGATGACGAGCATATAAAAGAAACTGCAAAAAATTTGGGATGGTACATTAGGCATAATTTTAACGAGATGAAAATATATAGAGAATGGAAAAATCATAAGCTCATTGAGACCTATGATGGGAAAAAAATCTTCTACATAACAAAGATTCCAAGCCTAACACCCCAAGAGAGTGAATTTATTAGGAACTTTTTAGAGTTCTTTAAAAATATTAAAAGTAAGAATTTAAAGGCAGCTTTAGATTTTTTTTGTAAAAGGAATAGAGTTGCGCTTACTTCAACGCAGCAAAACTATTTTTTAGAGATTTTGGAAAGCTTAACTAAAAATTACGGGCCTTTAAGTTTTTTATTGGACGAGGATAATATTGAAGAGATTACAATAATCGGTTTAAACAAGCCTGTTTATGTTTATGATAAGAATCATGGTTGGTTAGAAACTAATCTCTACTATGCTAATGAGCAGTGTGTAAAGGATTTAATCAATAAAATGGCTAGAACAATTGGCAGAAGAATAGCATTGCAAAATCCGCAGCTTAATGCTATGCTTAAAGATGGTAGCAGGCTGAATGCGGTTATTGAACCTATTGCAATATCAGGCCCAAGCATAACAATAAGAAAATTCCGCGCTAAGCCTTTTTTGCCGAAGGATTTATTAAAATTTAACACTATTTCAGCAGAAGCTTTAGCATTTCTCTGGTATTGCTTACAAACGGAAAGTTCTGCATTAATAGCAGGGAATACTGGGAGCGGAAAAACAACTACATTAAATGCTTTATTTCATTTTGTGCCTTTGGATGAGAGAATAATTATAACCGAGGAAACACCTGAAATTAATTTGCCGCATCCGCACCAAGTAAGGCTTTGTGTTTCTAAGGGTTTGGATATAAATATGAGCAAGCTCATTGTTAATACTCTAAGAATGAGGCCTGACAGAATAATCGTGGGTGAAATTAGAGATGCTGATGAGGTAAAGGCATTTGTGGATACGCTGCTTGCTGGCCAAGGAAAAGGAAGCTATGCAACATTTCATGCATTATCAGCAAATGAAGCAATCAAAAGGATTAGAAGCCTGGGAATTTTAGAACAGGACATCAATACTTTAGATTTAATAATCGTGCAAAGAAGATGGACAAAAATTGATTTAGAAAAGAAAGGAAGGAAAGAGGTTAGAAGAATTGTTGAAATTGCAGAGGTTATTGAGAAAGAGGGAAGAGCAGCAATAAATACATTATTTAGATTTGACTATAAAAAGGATTTCTTGCAGAAAGAGAATGAGAGTGTTAAAATTAAGGAGAAAATAATGAACGCATTTTCATTTGATGAAAAGAGTTATAAAAAAGCATTACAAAGGAAGAAAAAGGAGCTGAGCAAAATTGATTCTTAGAAAATTAAAGGAAGAAAGGAAAAGTTTCTTTGATAAGTTTAAAATAAAATTTTTTAACCAGCAAAAGCCGAGTATTGGAGAAATTGAAAGAGATATGCCATTTACATTAACTCAAGTTGCAATTGATCTTGAGTTAGGTTTATCATTTGAAAATGCATTGAAGAATGCTGCAAATTCAAAAAATGCATTTGGTGTTCTGCTTAATAGAATATTATTTGAAGTTTATAAAAAAGGAAGCTCAATAAATGAAGCCTGTAAAAAAATTTTAAAGAAATATAAAAGTAATCAGCTTAAGAGAGCGTTTTCACAGCTTTTAGCAATTTACGAGCAGGGTTCCAAGGATATTTCAGGATTAAGGAGAATAATAAAAGAGATTTTGGCTGAGCAGCATTCAAAAGCAAAAGAGTTTAATGGGAAATTAGTGGTGTACAGCATAATACTTATTGCATGTTCTGCTATTGTTCCGGCATTATTTTTTGCATTTACTATTGTGGGCGGAAAAATTTTAGATTTAGGCTTGGGAGCGGAAGATATTATGCTAATATCAACAATCGGATTTCCATTATTGAATATACTAATATTTTTGTTT
>CAYLVV010000106.1:1512-2724 GCA_964387215.1 uncultured archaeon | reverse complement strand
CACCAATCAACAAACCAACTATTACACAGAGACTAACTGTAAGTGTAAGTTTAGATGTTGTAGCATTAATTCCTCTACGTTTGTCAATTAAATATTTGATTGTACCTGCAATTAAGGTACCAAACGCCATAGTAAAAATAAACATAGGAAAAGTTTTTCCCTCAGTTTTTCCTAGATAATGCGCTACTGTTATTGTGCCTACAACAATGCCTCCTAAAATACAGCCTACCAAAGCAGCAATTTGCTTTTTATTTTTCATATTCCAACCTTTTTATTATAAGCATATATTAAATAAAAATTTTATTAGAAAAAATTAGGATTTCTAACCGAAAGGTTTTTATAATAGAAAAGTATATATATTATCGTCAATAGTCTTAAATTTGGGGGTGGTAAGATGTTTGGAGTATTGAAGATGATTTTCAAGCAAGAAAGGCCACCCACCGAAGTAAAGGAGGATTTCTCGCAACCAGAGTTCATTGAACAAGATATAATTTAAACCTCCTCCTTTCTCTCTTATAACTCTATTTCTAAAAAAGCAAACCTTTAAAAAATTTGGAAGAGCAATTTATATAACTCATTTAGGTGAAAAGGTGACTTTATGAGCATAATAACCCTTTATTTAATAATATTAGTTGTTGCATTAGTAATTGGCAATCTATTGCTAATAATAACTAAACCCAAGATGCAAGTTACTCATAATGGAAAGAAAAATTTTGTAGCTAAGAAGGGAATGCAGAAATTCTATAAAGATATAAAATCATTGGATTTATATCTCAAAAGCATCCATAAACGAGTAATATCTCTGGAAAAAACGATAGAGGAAACAAAAAAATTAAAAAAAAGCCATAGTAAAACAGAGTTTGAAGATGTAATAAAGGCAATAGGAGAAAAATTACATAAATTAGAAAATTTTAAGGCCAATACAGAAATAGAGATGCAGGCCATTAAAGAAATAGCATTGGATATGAGAAAAAAGTTAAAATCTACAGAGGAGATGGAAATAATAATTGAACAGCTTAAGGATTTAATAACATTCAAAAATTCAATATCTAAAGAAATTAAAAATTTAGAAAAAAAATTATCTGAGTTGTATAATGAAAAAAATAAATTAGCCAATCACAAACTTGAATATGATAGCTCTAATGCTCATACACTGGAAAAAGATCTCGAGACATTTAAAAGAATTTCCTTAAAAAAGAAGGGACTAATTGA
>CAYLVV010000106.1:0-1412 GCA_964387215.1 uncultured archaeon | reverse complement strand
TGGGCCCGACGGGATTCGAACCCGCGACACCCTGGTTAAGAGCCAGGTGCTCTGCCTGCTGAGCTACGGGCCCTTAAAAGAAAAAAGTTACCCAATATTTAAAATTCTATTTCTCAGGCTGTATTTTTTTAATTTTTTCAAATTTCTGTTGAATTCTTTCAATAAGCGGTTTGCAATATTCTCTATAATATTCTAAGGGATTCTCAAAATTTTTAATTAACGCCTTTCCAACAAATTTGCCGCTATATAATGCAAAGCTTATTCCCTCGCCACTTGTAGGACTTATTAAGCCTGCAGCTTCACCGCAGAGCAGCACATTATCTTGCCCTAAAAAAATATCGCTAATAGCTTTTGGTTTTAGAATTAATGATGCTTCCTTCTCCCTATAAGAAGCACCAAATCTGTGCTGAAGTTTATATTTCAATAATTCAAATCTTTTCTTTGGCTCCTCTAAAATCGCAGCCCCTATTACAGCAGTATTTCCTTTTGGAATTATCCATGCATAGTAATCTGTTATTTCTTTATCAAAAATAAAAATTGTTTGGTTTAGTTTAGCATCTATTCGTTCCTGTACAGCTACATAGCATTGCGGCTCTCTTTGCAAAATCTTCCTTCTTATTTTTGAAGCAGCACCATCACAACCAATAAGTTTTTTGCATAAAATTTTTTTTGTAGAGCCGTTACTAAAGAGCGTTATTTCATTTCCATTAGCTGTTTTTTCAAAATTTAGCATTCTCGTCCTTTGAAGAACATCCACATAATCAAAATTTATTTGCCTAAATAAAAAGGAGTCAAATTTTTTTCTGTCTATATTTAATATTTTTTTCTCAACGAAAGAAACCTCTCCAGAATTCCAGTTTTCGTATTTAATTCCCATACTTTTTGGCATTGCAAAATATTCCTTTGAAAGCATGTTTTCATTTTCTAAAAATTTCTGCGCCTCCTTAACTAATAACCCTCCGCAAGGTTTATTCCTCGGCAAAGAGGACGCTTCAACAATTAATACATCAAACTTTTTTCCTAACTCTTTTGCAGCAGTACATCCTGCCGGTCCACAACCAACAATAACAATATCATATTCTTCTCTAGCATACTGCAATTCTTTAAGAAACATGAACCTATGAGCTATTTAAAATTTTAAAAGTTTTTTATAAATTTTAAAATAACAAAAATATTAGTGCTACCATAAATCTTGAAGCCAGTGCATTAAGTCTTATTAAGTTATGAGCTTTATGATACTCTTCAGCATCATCTGTGAAATACACTTTTCTTATTACATAAAATGCGATAAGATATGGAATACCTAATAGAATAAACTTAAGCGGAACTTTTTTGAGCGCTATTAGAGCCATAACTAAAGAAAATGTAAGATTTATAATTGCAAATTGGTATAACAAAGAAATTTCTTTTCC
>CAYLVV010000105.1:0-2728 GCA_964387215.1 uncultured archaeon | reverse complement strand
TCCGCCAAATACATCTTTTTCGGGCTTTTTTCCTGCTCAGTAATTTTCCATGAGAATTTTTTTAAAAAAACCGCTGCCTTAGCGTACTCAAAATATTTTATGTATCTTTCAACGGTTGAAAATGAAATGTTAATAGCTCTGGAAAGTTTTCTCAGGCTGAGAAATGCTGCGGGATTGCTGAGTATATATCTTCCAACAGCTTCCAGCAAAGAAGGTTTTTTAATTTTAAATCTCCTCTCTATATCCTTAATTACAATTGAATTCCAATAAGCCCTAACAATTTCCTTCTTTTTATTTTCATCATCCTCCAAAACTACCTCCGGAAACGCTCCGAACTCAAGAAACTCATTCAAAAGACCGCGCCGCAGGTCTCTGTTTAGCAAAAGTTCATTCTTAGAAAGATTTTTGAATTCCAAAAATTCGGGAAAGCTGAGCGGAAATACCTCAATATCAATCGTTCTTCCGCTAAGCAGTGTAGAAAGTTCTCCGCTCAGCAAAAAAGAGCTGCTTCCGCTTATAATTATTCTTGCATAATTCTTTTCGTTCATGCTCCTAACAACTTTTTCCCACCCCGAAACTTCCTGCACCTCGTCCAAAATTATAATCGGTTTTTTTGTGGGTTTCACTATTTCTTTATAAGCGTCTATTAGCTGAATCAAAAAATCCTTATTTAAGCGCACGGGAAAGGCCGCCTCTTCAAAATTTACATAAAGGACGTTGTTTTTGCCGTAAATGTCGGAGCATTTTTTGGATATCTGCCTTAAAATATAGGATTTGCCTGCTCTTCTTATGCCCAATACGCTAACTATTTTGTTAACCCCTTTAAGATAGGAAAAAATCCTGTCCGTATAGAAATGCCTCGCAATGCCTGTGGAAAGCCCCTTTCCCCAAAAATTCCAATCGTACAGTACTTCAATTATTTCATTCTTGTTCATATTGTTATTATATATGAATCAAAATTTAAAAGTTTTGACCCACAAACTTTAGCAATTTAATAAACTTTTTGGAGAACTAAACAGAAAGTATTTTTAAGGAAAAGGCTGTTGCTTTCTTATGGACATATTGGAGAAAACTATTATTGAGCTGACCAGAAAAGGCGACCAGGAAAAGTTGAGGGTTTTAAAAAAATTGGATCAATTAATTCTGCCTTCACAAAGGAAAAGAATTGCACAAAATGATAAATCCGTTTTGAGAGAGTTAATGCTACCAAAGTGGCTAAGCTGGGAATTATTGTATGCATGGGCATGTAAAAGAGAGGTTAAAGGAAATTTTTGTATTTTCTGCAATAGAAATGCAGAGGGGATTAATTTTAAAGGAAAGCATATTTGTTGGGAATGTTTAGGAGAAATTAAAATTCTAAATAAAAGTGAAGTTTAAAGCAAATTTTTCTCTTTTAGATATTGTTTTGTTGCTTCTGCACATTTTTCCAATGCAAATTCAACATCCTTACTAAAATTTTCTGCATTTAATGCTGCAGCAGCATTATGGCCGCCTTTGCTTCCGAAAGGAATTTTATTTAAAATTTCTACTAAATCTATATCTTTTGTTAGCGCTTTGGAGGAGGCTCTGCAACTTATAATAAGTTGTTTTTTGTGCATTCCTGCCACAAAGCTAATATCAGCACCACAAGAAATTAAACATTGTGCAGCGTCACTTTCAAAAGCATTAACATGAGAAAGAGCTAAAAGTAGATCATTAAGCTGTTCTATTTTCACTCTTTGTAAAGCTTTCAATTTTGCAAGCCTTTCACTAATATGGGGCTCAAATTTTAATAACGATAAAAGTTCTTCATATCTTAAATTTGTTGAATTTAAAAGTTCAGCCATTATGGAAAAGGTTTCGGCATTCGAAACACTAAATTTTGCGGTATCTGCAATTATTGCTAAAGATAAAAGTTGGGCAATTTTAGCATTAAAAATCAGTGCATTCTCTTTAATTAATTTGTAAACAAGTACTGCACTTGCAGAGGCATTTTCATCACAAAAAAGAAATTCCTTCTTAATAAAGGGTTTTTGCATTTTGTGATGATCTATAAGAAAAGAGGGTTTTTTAAGGTCTATTTGTTTTGCTAATTTTCCGAGCATTGATAAGCTGTTCAAATCAACAAAAATATAGGCATAAAAATCCTCTAAAGAAGTATTAACAGTATAAGGAATTTTGAAATATTCAGCTAATTTTTTTGCTTCCAAGTTAATATGTTCAGGAATTACTATGTTTGGCTCACACAAATCCTGCAAAGAATAAAATAAAGCCGCAGAGCTGCATAAGGCATCAATATCAGCACCTTTGTGAGGAACTATTGCTAAAGGTTTATTGCTTATTGTTGCCAAAAAATCTGAGAAGCTCATTTTTTCTTTTCCTCTTTCTTTTCCTCCTTCTGCTCCTCTGCGGTAATTGTTTGCTGAGATGCCTCAATATCAGCTCTTAATTTATTGAGTTTGTCCATTAATGCATCTTCCTGTTTTTGTAGAGTTTTAATGCGCATTTCTGTGGTTTCTTTTTGTTCCTCTAATTCCTTTTCAACTTGCTTTTTATCCTTTAAAATCATTATATTGCCAACCAATTGGTAAACTTTTTCTTCAGCACTCTTTTTTAACTCATCTAATGCATTTTTTAGTATTGCGGAATGCATTTGAAGTTGTTGTTTTTGGTTGCTTATGTTTATTAATTGAGCTCTATTGCGCTCAAATTCAATTATCGCCTTTTGCATTTCCTCTCTCTTCATTTT
>CAYLVV010000104.1:0-2735 GCA_964387215.1 uncultured archaeon | reverse complement strand
AATTTGGAAAAATAAGCCAAAAGGCTTGGAAATTATTAATGCTGCTTTTGATTTAACTCCAAGTGAGCTGGTGGATAAAATAATAACAGAAAAGGGAGTGTTTGGCTCTGAAGCATTCGCTTTATATATGTATCAAAAATTAAAATTAGGAGAGGGTGAAGCCAAAATAATCTCTTTGCAGAAATTATTGGATTAAATTTTGTTTAGAGTTTTACTTCAAAACCTTTTTTAATTTCCTTTTTCTCAAGCGTTAGCTCTAAAATTCCATTTTCAAACTTTGCCTGTGTTTTCTCTGGTATTACTTCTGCTGGTAATGGAATTCTTCTATAGAATTGACTATAGCTTCTCTCTCTAAAATAATATCCTTCTTCCTTTTTTTCCTCTTTTATGCTTAGCTTTGCAGAAATTTCTATTGCTGTAGGTAAAACATTTACATGTAAATCTTCCTTTTTAACTCCCGGAAGCTCTGCAACAACCCTGAGCTTATTTCCTTCATCAATAACATCTATTAATGGCTCTCTTATTTCTGCGGAAGGAAATTCTATTCTTGGAAACTCAAAACCGCTAAAAAAGTCATCCCAAAATCTCCTAAAAAATCTTTTTCTACGCCACCAATCTACCATCTTCTACACCTCCTATTGAAACTATAAAATTTGTTTTTTTAAAGTTAGCTCTTTTTAATTTCTTTCACTTTCTTCTGCGTGCTTAACTTCTTTAGGCTTTTTACTAAAAAATTTTATTGCCTCGGCTAATTCCTTATGCGTCTTTGCATATTCCTTAATAGAAATTCCCTTCATATATGCTTCACATGCCTGAACTAATGCTTTTGCTCCTGCTTTTGTGCCTTGGGGATGCGCATGTACTCCTGCACCCATTGTAGTAATAAAATCTACATTGCCCATTACATCTATAAATGGCTTTAGCAAGGTAGGATTTAAGCCTCCGGAAACAATAGGACAGCATTTCTTTATACCTCGCCATTCATCTTCTTTTAATATTATATGATGAGCTAAATCCTCCTGCACAAGTTTAATAGCATCCTCATCTTTTTTTGGAATTTTTCCCCAGTGCTGCTCAAAAAAATGTCCTGTTGCAGAAAAATATTGGATGCTATGTGCTGCAACAATATCTTCCTTAGGCTTACCTTTCATTTTTCCTATGCCAGCAGTTCCTGTATGGATGCCAGAGGCTCCAGCCAATCTCGCAAATTTAGCTAATACAAGTACTGAATAGCCTATAGGATTCTCTGGCCTTGTAAATGCGCCATGACCAGCCCTATGGAAATGAATAAAAACATCTGGATAATGCCGCCTCAATGTTTGCACTGCCATCCAACCTGCAGTAATTCCATCAATTAAAAAACAATAGCTTCCTTTTTCAAAACCTTCATTTCTTATTATCTCGCATCTCTTAATCATAGTATCAAAATCCGGAGATGAAACATTAAATGAATGTACTTTTTTTTGTCCTGTTTCCCTTTCAGCCTTTTCCATAGCTTTTCTGACATATCTTACCATTTTTTCATAAGGGCAAAAATCCTGGTTTGCTTGTGGTTCGTCATTTTTAACAAAATCGCCTCCGCCCACCCAAAAATCATAACAGACTTCTGCATATTCTGCTGCAGTTAAACCCATTTTAGGCTTTATAATTGTGCCTAATATCGGCCTATCAAAAACATTCAAATATTTTCTCATATCATCTATTGTAAAAGAAGGTCCATCATATTGATCAAGCATAGCAGGAGGAAACCAAACATCTAATAGCTTCAATGCTCTTATCTGTTTCATTCCAAAAATATTACCAGCAATAAATGTTAGAATATTCTGCACATTTCCCGGCCTATCAAAAAGCCTCCAAGGGTACGCGATCCAAACCAAATTTTTCTTTAAATCTAACCTATAAACCAAAGCATTTAATTCTCTTGCAAAAGGGGTTTCTGTTTTAACTTTAAATGTTGTTCCTGTGGAGGATTCAGCAGCAACTTCTGCTGCAGCCTGCAAAATATTAAGCCCTTTAGAAGGTAATAAATGATATACTGCAAGCAAATATTCCCCGTTTTTAGGATCTTCGAGCTCAAGGTTTACATATGCTTTTTGTTTTTCATTAAGCGTTTTAATTAACTTTCTATATTTTGCATTCATTAAAAATACCTCCTGCTTTTTTTGAGAAAAAGGAATTTTTTATTATTAAATTTTTGTTTTACAAAGATTAGTAATTTAATTGCTGCATTTTGTAAAAAATAATTTTTGTTATTTAATTTTTAATGAATTATTTTTATTCCGACTTTGCAAATAAAAAAAGCAAAGTTTTTTTAATCAAAAATTCTTTGTAAGAATATGGTTGATCCTAGATATGTAAAACAAATGGTAACAAAAATTATTAATTTAGAAGCTAAAGTTCTTGTTGCTGTAATTCATGAAAAAGATGGGAAAGAGTTAGGAATATTGCCACTAGACAGAATTGAAATTTATTGTCCAAAAACTGATAAAAGAACTGTTGCGCTTACTGATTTTACAACTACAATGGTTAAACCAGGAGAATTGGGCCTTTTTTTGGATGTAGTAGAGGAATTGAAAGTCGAAGATGAAGAGATGCTACAGGTCAGTGCAATGGGCATTCCAGAAAGTTTAACTTATATAAAGAAAAAATTGAGAAATCAAGAATTAGCAGAACATGAAATTAAAGCTATAGTGAGAGATGTAACATATAATAGACTTAGTGATATTGAATTATCT
>CAYLVV010000103.1:0-2743 GCA_964387215.1 uncultured archaeon | reverse complement strand
TCTGCAATCTTTAGAGTATATTTAACATCCTCTAAGTTGTACTTTAACAATTTTTCAATTTCTTGATTTGAATTCCAAATCAAATTTATTTTTTCAGCACTTAATTTTTCTTTTTTAACTCCAAATAAACTCTCCACAACAGATTCCAAATCAAATTTAACTAGGTTTACAACACTTAATCTTTTAAGTAAAATTAACATCTTAAATGCATCTAAGTGTTGAATCCCTTCAATAAATGCAGCAGTATCTTCACCAATATGCCTAAATTTTATTTTTTCTAAAAATTTATTTTTAATCCCTAAAATTTTAGCCCTTTCAATAATGTAAGGAAAATCAAACCCATCTCCGTTGTATGTAACTATAACATCAGGATCACACTCTTTAATAACTTTAAAAAATTCTTCAAGCATCTCCTTTTCATCTTTGCATTTTTTGCAAAACTCCATTTTTGAATCTTTGGTTGTAAACAGCATTATTTTATCATCACACATAAAGCAGATACTTATTATTTCATCGACTGAGGCATCTGAAAATTTTCCTAAAGAGCTGGTTTCAATATCAAAGCAACCAATTTTCAATTCCAACTTCTTTTTATCCAATTTTTCAATACTCCCAATATATTTCTCCTTATGCCTAATTTTATACCAAGAAAACATTTCAATATCTTTATCAATTGCATATCTTCTTGTAAATGGGATGTCAAATTCTCTAATCTCTTTAACTCTATTTTCCTTTACTATCTCTCTTCTCGCAAATGTTAAATTATAAGTATTCTCAAAGAATATTTTATAAGTATGTCCTAATTCTTTAAATTCAACCTTTTCAATATTAATTGCTGAAAATTTTCTTTTTAATTCCTCCAAAAACATTTCACCAGGTTCTTCCTCAAAAATTACAAAAAAATATGGATTATATTTTGCAACAAATTCAGCTCTTTTTCCATTTTCATCCCTGCATATTAGCCCTATTAAATTTCTATTATCAACCTTTTTCTTATCAATACCAATTAGAAAATAATTTTTTTCATCCATTTTCAACACTAAAATATCTATCAGTTATATTTTTAAGCATCAAATTCCATTTAAATTTAAACTATTTTAAGTGAGAATATGGCTAGAAAAGATAGAAAGCCTAGTATTAAGAAATTACCTGCTTTAAGTGTCAGCAGAGATATAAAGGCATTAGAATCTAGTATTTTAGTATTAAGCCAAAAGGTAAAGATGCTAATAAGAAACCAAAAAATTTTAGGGAGAAATTTAGTTATTTTAAATAAAAAATTAGCAGAATTAAAGTCAAAAGTTTCAGCAAAGCCAACTGCTGAAGAAGTTCCGGAGGCTGCAGCAGTAAGCGAGGAAGCTCTTGAGCCAATACAAAGCCAGCTTTCCCAACTTCAATCCCAGCTTTCTGAACTTTCTCAAAAAATAACGCTTATGGAGAAAAAATTTATAAGTAGAGAGGAGTTTGCAGAGTTAAAATATTTAATAGAATCTATTGATCCTTTAAAATTTGCAACTATTGATATGTTAAAAGAACTCGAACAAAAAATTTCAAAAAAGAAGAAAAAGAAATAATCAAATATTTGATAAAGTTGGCCTTACTAAAATTCTTACGGGTTTTCTAACTTTATATCTTATTGCAATATCTAAGGGTTTGCTTTTTACTATATTTATTTTAGCATCTAACATTCCAATAATTTCTTCATCCAATAAAGCCAAATTTTCTGATTCTAAAATTAAGCCTAATCCTAAAGAATTAAATTTTTTCAGACACTTAATAATATTCTTACTCAATTTATCCTTTTTCCTTAAAATCTCTCCAAAGTTTTCTATTAAAATAGCCCCTCTTAGCTCTTTAGAATATTCTCCTTTATAACTCTCCAAAATTTTATTTAAAACTCCTAAAACAAAAAGCCTAATGCTTATTACATCTTTTAATTTTTGCATATTTATAATGCTAACTCTCGCTAAAGGTTTTGTTTTCAATTTTAACATTTTAGAGACATCAATAGCTTTTCCAAAAAGATAACCATATTTTTCATTTATAATGTGTAAAATTCTTATAGCCCTTTTAATTTCATAATTTGAGTACTCAAATTTTGTTTTATTTATAATTCCAATTAATTTTTCCAAACCATCAGCTTCTTTTAACTTTAGCCCTTCTGCAATTATTTTTGCTTCATTTCCCTTAATTCCAAAAACTTCCAAAAATGCATTCTCATCAATTTCCTTCAAGGAAATTTTTATTTCCTCAATAGCATCATAGATTTTTGCTGGAAATCCTAAAGCCTCTAAATCTCTACTAAAACTATAAATCTCCTCCTTATTTTTATTAGGCTCCACAATACTTCCAAAGCTATTTTTAAAATCGAATACGATCACTGGAATTTCAGCCAATAAAAAATTTTCTGCGAGTACTCTTAACATTTTCTTCCTACTTTCATATTCCCCTTCTGAAATAACACAGCATTTTAAAAATTCGATATTTTCTCTATAAAGCTCATCGTTCATTGTTTTTCCTAAAATAACCAATTTTTCCTTTCCAATTTCCTCCCTTCTAGGAAATTTGCTAATTAGTAAAGGCATAAGTAGAGGTTCAGCAAAGAAAATTTTCTTTATTTCTTCAGAAAGTTCTTTTAGCTCCTTAATATTTGCGCTGAAAGATTTCATGTGCTTTTTAAATAACTCTTTACTCTTTTGAATTTCATCGAGCATATGATCAATGCCTTTTTGAAAAGTCTCCTCTT
>CAYLVV010000102.1:0-2753 GCA_964387215.1 uncultured archaeon | reverse complement strand
ACTCTGTAGAACATTTTAGAGGAGCAGAGCGGGTATGATTTATAAAGATTTCTTTTAAAATTTTACTTAAGATTAAAAATATTTAAAAAATCTGATAAAATCTTACTCGAATGCCAAAAGAAGTTAAGGGTTATGATCCACGCGGTCCTGCGAGAAGTATAAAAGAATTCATCCTTCTTACCGGGTTAACAACTGAAGAATGTATTCCCAACAGAGTCGATCTTTCTCAAGAAATATGCGGGATCTTTTTTAGGTATCCCATTATGCCTGCTGCGATGTCTTGTTTATACAATTTTCAAAAGTATGACCTGGCTATAGCATCAGCAAAAAACGGAATGCCTCCAGTGATTCATTGTAATCAGTCGATTGATAAACAAGTGGAAATTATTAGAGCAGTAAAGGGTTCTGCTCCTAGAGAAGGTATTGAAACGATTGAAAATCCTGTCGTTGCATATAATTATGAAACGCTTGGAGATGTTTTACGCAGATGCGAAAAGCATGGTCACTCTATAATTCCAGTAGTAGATAAATTTAGAAGATTAGAGGGTGTTTTTATTAGGCCTTTTGAGTCCCTTAGGAAAACAGATACAAAGATTACAGACTCACAATATTACACTTCTTTAGAGAATTTAATTATTGCGAAAAAAGAAAAAGATGTTAAACATTTGCTCGAAAAAGCCAAGCAACGAGGTCAAAGATTCTTACCTCTTTTAGACAATCAAGGACATTTAGTAGCGCTTATTTTTTCGCAGAAGTTTCCAGGTCCTTTTTGTGGAGCAGCGATAAGTACACATGCTGGATGGAAAGAAAGAGCAAAGGAATGTATTGAAGCTGGGGCTGATTTTGTTGTGGTTGATACTTCTGATGCCTACTCTGTTTTTGCAAGAGAAGTTGGGCAGGAATTTAAAGAAGAATTTCCAAATATTCCTTTAGTCTTGGGAAATATCATTACAGAAGAAGCATTTAACTATCTTGCAGAATTTACTGATTTTATTAAAGTAGGAATGATGACTGGATTGGCATGTAAAACAGGAGCAGTTAAAAGTGTTGGGCGTCCACTCTTTTCTGCTTTGTACGAGGTTTATTATGCGAGAGAAAAATATGCAAATGAAAAAGGAAAGTACATCCCGATAATTGCAGATGGAGGATTGTTCAGACCAGGAGAATGGATAATAGCTCTTGCTTTTGCCGAGCTGATGATGGCAGGAGCGTACTTTGCCCAATTTTATGAATCTGCAGGAAGGGGGCTTGACGAAAATAAAAAATTTACTAATAGTGAAGAAAAAATTGTATGGAAAGAATACTGGGGCGAAGGTTCGGATAGAGCAAGAAATCTAGAGAGGTATGGTCAAGAACTAAAAACTGTCGTTGAAGAAGGAGTGGATGGATTTGTTCGTTATGGTGGAAGACTTAAACTAAGAGTTGAAGAAGATTTTAAAGCAGTTGCTGCGGCCCTTAGCAATGTCGGATGCAAAAATTTGGAAGAGTTCAGGAAAAAAGCAGTGTTGCAACTGCTTTCTCCAATAGCTATACAAGAAAAATATCCTCAGGTTGAACATAAAAATGGATAAGAGTTTGTTTTCTGTTTTAGAGGATGCTCAGGTTGTAGCAATAGTTTGTAACCAATGGGGCGATACCGGAAAGGGAAAAATAGTTAATTACTTGGCAAAAGAGTGGGCTGATGTTGTAGCGAGAGGAAATGGAGGGAATAATGCGGGGCACACGGTTGTTTTAAATAACGAAGAAGTAATTTTACATTTAATTCCTTGTGGTATTTTTAATCCTGATGTGTATAATATTATTGGGTCTGGTACAGTTATAGATCCTTTTGTGTTACTTGAAGAAATTAATACTCTTAAAAATAAAGGCGTTAAGGTAGATAAATTAAGAATAAGTGGTTATGCTTCTGTAATTACCCCCTTACATATAGTTGCAGATTGCTACAATAAAAAAATTGGTACCACAGGAAGAGGCGTAGGTCCTGCATATAGGGATAGGGCTGGAAGAAACAATATAAGAATAAACGATTTAATGAATCCAGACGTTCTTAAAGAAAGATTAATTTCATTGTATAATTTTTATTCGTTTAATTCAGAATTATTAGAAAAAATTTCAAACCATTCTGCTGTTGGAAAATTTATAGATCGGGATAGAATTTGTTTAGATGCGATAATCGAGGAATTGATCAATGCTGGAAAAGAAATCAGTATTTTTGCATGTGATGTTTCAAAAGAAATGTGTGGATTTGTAAAAGATGGTAAAAGAATAATTGTTGAAGGAGCCCAAGGTTTACTTCTTGGAGTAGAAGAGGGGACGTATCCCTATGTTACTTCTTCTTGTTGTAGCGCTCTTCATGTTGTTGCAGGAGCAGGTTTACCTGCTAATTTAGGAAGTGATTTAAAAGTATTTGGTGTGGTGAAATTTCCTGTTATGACGCGTGTTGGAAACGGACCAATGCCGACAGAGATAGGCACCGAAGCTAATGATAGGAGTTATAAAGAAGAGCAAAATTATGATTTGAATGGGTTAAAAGAAAAAGCACTTTCAGGCGATCAAAATTCTCTTAGAGTTTTTTTACGCTTAAAAGGAAAAGAGTATGGAGCAACTACCGGAAGACCTAGACGGATTGGCTGGATTGATCTTGTTGCTCTTAGATATGCTGTAAGAATGAATGGACCGAACATTGTTTTGACAAAAATCGATTGCTGTCCTTTACCTGCAATCAATATTTGTGATAAATATATTTATCAGGG
>CAYLVV010000101.1:0-2816 GCA_964387215.1 uncultured archaeon | reverse complement strand
ATTGATATTGCTAATTTGGATAATGACCCCAATCTTGAGTTTGTGATAGGCACTTATAATGAAGGAAATTACTATACTGATATAGCTTACGGTGAGTTTAAATCAACCCAAAGAATACTTATAAATTTTGTTGATGAATATGAAATTTTAGAGCAAGCCGATGTCTATGCTGCCGAGGTAGTAGATGCTGATTACGATGGAGATAATGATCTAATATTAGGAAAAACAGACGGCTATGTTAGATTTTACAGGTTTGACGAAAATGTCCAAAATCTCACATATGTTTGTAATTTGGGCTTTGGAAGTTATAGCAGTTGGGCGTATCCGACTGCTGTAGATTTAGACGGCGATGGAGATCTTGATTTTGCAGTAGGCTATAGTGATGGCTTTGTGAGATATTTCAAAAACAACAATGCTGATGGAAATATTTGCGGAAGTAATTGGGATGTTAATAATAATTGGTTTAATAAAGATTTTGGTTATGATGCAGCACCCTGGTTTGTTGATTTGGATGCTGATGGAAATTATGATATGCTAGTTGGAAATCGGGATGGTTTTATATATTACTTTAAAAATAAAGGCTTTGATGCAGATGGCAATGTAATATGGGAAGAAGTAAGCAATGATTTGGTTGGCAATATTGGAAGTAATGCAAGACCAACGGTTGCAGACCTAGATGGAGACGGAGATATGGACATTGTCGCTGGTAATTATAATGGTTACTTCAATTATTTCCTAAATGATGGAAATAAAACGCATTTCAAATTTTGGAGGCAGAACTCCTATGGAAGCGGTTTGGAAACATGGCAAGAACATGAATATTATGGAAATTCTTACATAGGTGGTTATGAAATTGCACTCAGAGGATTTTATCCTTCAAATTCTAGATTTTATTACACCAAACAATTTTTATTTAAAGACCTGGATAATGATGGAATGCCAGATTTTATACGAACATATTACTATGATAGTAGCAGCAACAGAATATATTTCAGAGACGGCTTCTATTTGAGAGGCTTTTACTTTAAATTCTATGATGAAAATGGAAGTTTGCAGAGTAATAGAGATATTAATTTAACGCTTTACGATAGCGCTGGCAACATCGTATGTAATAAAAAAGTTCGAATTGGCAGGTATGCATGTAATTATTTAGATGTTAATGACAGCTATTATGCAGATATTAACAACCTTGCCACTCCCGGAACAATTGAAATTTACGTTTTCGATCCTTATAGAAATATTGAACTAATGCATACATTGCATTATAATGCATCAAAAGTGAGAATTGATTTTAATTACCTGAACATTAATGTTTTTACACCAGATGAGAACCAAACTACGCAAAATAATCCTGCTGAGAATGTTGGGGTTTCGGCAATTGATTGGAAATTTGGAAATGCAGTTTCCTATGCCACTACTGATGAAAACGGAAGCATAAAATTTTTGCTCCCTGTAAGCTATTTAAGAAATGAAGACATTCCGTTCAGCAAAAACAACATTCTATATAATCTGAAATTCTATAAAGATGCATATGATGATAAAATGGTTTTGCGAAAATCCCCGTACTTTAGAGATTTCAATTTTGAAAGAATTTATGTGCCTAATGATATTAATATAAGCGATGCGAATGAGAGCAAATGCATAACAAAATTCTATGCTGCAAAAGAACTCTACACGGATGCAAACTATTTAGCATATGTTTTTATTCCACTCGTGCAAACAATGAAAGATTTCAATATTACCGAGTATATTGCTGAGGACTTCAATTTTGCTAGCGATATAAATGTGTATTACTCTCATAATTCTGCTTTGGAAATGTGCACAATTCCAAAGCCGGATGCGAGCGCAACATCTGTAACAATAGATTCCAGCAATTGCAGTATGCTTAGCACTAAGGCTGATAAGTATGGAAGCTGGATTATGCTGAAATATTGGATAAGGGCACCGCTTTCAACTTACAGCTACTTCCAAACCAACGACTACAAAGACTATGATGTGAATGAAACGTTAGTAAAGTTTAGAGCATAGCCGGAGCGGGAGGTGTTTTTAATTGAGAAAGCTCCTTGCTCCGGTTTTATTTATTCTAATGCTGCATTTTTCTTTAGCGGACTACAGCATTACTGTTACTTATCCTAACGGCGGAGAGGTTATTACAACGCGCTATGTGGATGTAAATTGGACAACCACGAATTTTGATCCTAATGATCAGGTGACAATCTATTACGATACGGACAACAACAAGGATAATGGCTATGTGTATGTTTACGGCCCTGTAGATAATACGGGACATTTTGAATGGGATTTAATGCAAATACCAGATGGAAACTATTATGTGTATCTTAGAATTGTAAAGGTTACTCCTTATACCGTGGAAGATGATTATTCAGATGGTGATTTTAATAAAGCGGGATTTGATTGGAATTACTCCAGCAATGCTGTAAGCATAAAAGTAAACAAACAACACGCACCGGATGTAAATGTAACCTATCCCAACGGAAACGAAACACTATCAGGAGTTTTTGATATTAATTTTAATATCTTGGATACTGATGAAGATAAGCTTATTGCTGATATTAATATTGAGCTGCATAAATTTTACAAGGAATTAGTGATTTCAAAATGCAGCCAATTTTTAGAAAATAAGCTTTCCTGGAACAATGCAGTATGCAGTACATCCGGAGCATTGCATTATTTAGAATATAATGGTAACGATGCCAACTATCTTTCAAGGTCCATTTATTTGGGAGATGTTAATAGGCTCCTTTCTTTGGAGATCAGCGCAAGAAATGCAAATGTGTATGTGAGATTTAGCGATG
>CAYLVV010000100.1:0-2825 GCA_964387215.1 uncultured archaeon | reverse complement strand
ACAGGCCCTGATAGGGCAAAAATTGGAAAGTTAAGCAAAAGAGCTTTAGAAGCAAAGCGCCGATTATTAAAATGCGAGTTGGCTGATATACGCAGGCAAGAAAAATCAAAAATTGGTAAACTTTTCTCTAGCATTTGGAGTGGTATTAAAAGAGGGATTCCTTATATAGCTACTTTTGGATCTGCTGGTGTTTTATCTTTTGCATTTCCATTTTCTTTACCTACTGTTATCGCTTCTTTAGCATGCATGGGTGCTGGAGCTACTTTTTTTAGTCTTCCTAGAATTAGAAATTCATTTTTAACAAGAAGAGAGTTAAAAGAGCGAGCAGACAAAGTACTAAAAAATACGAAAGAAGAATATAATTACTTAAATTTCAAGATTGCTGAGGCTAAAAATAATTTTGAAAGTGCTTTACAGAGCCGCATTAAAGAAAAAGAGTTTGACATTAGATATAAAGCAATAGTGCTTGATGAAAAAAGACGTTATTCTGAGGCATTAGAAGATATCAGAAGTAAAACACAAGGTAAGTTAAATGAGTGCGAAGGATTATTAAATAATATTAGAACCAATATTGGGGATCTAAGTAGACGATTTGAAACAACCATTCAAACATTAAAAAATTATCTGGAGAACAACCCGAATGATTTAATTGCAATGTTTGGTATATTCTCTTTTGTTGGAGCTGCAAATGGATTGTTAAAAAGAGCGCAAATACAACCAACTGAAGCAGAGGCGTATGCAAGAAGTGCTCTTTCTTATTTAAAGATGGCTGAAGAATGGACAAAACGAGGAGACCACATTTTAAAAGCACTATTTTAAAATAAGAAACATTTAAAAATAATAAAAAACACAATCTTTTTTATAATTTAAAGAAAATTAAATGGTGATAGCATGCCATTAAAAAGAAGACAAAGGGAAAGATTAAGGGAAAAGGTAGGAGAACTAAGAGGTAGAATCCCACCAAAAATCGCACCAAAGCTAGAAAAACTGCTTGAAAAATATATTAAGATAGACCCGATTGATGAGAGAATTGCAAAAGATCCTAAAATAATAAAGCTTACTGCAAAAGAGGAAAATTTCAAGCATTTGGAAGATGTTCTTGCTGCAACTAGTTTACAAAAACTACATGAAATCTCCCAAAGAGATAATATCGGAGCAAAAACAGCTGCTGCAGCAAAAATGAAGGCATTTATCCTTAAATATCAAAACAGCATTCCAGTAAAAAGAAGATTTTTGGCCTGGCTTTTATCCTTTGTTACTGTTGGCATTTACGGAGTTTATGCGCTGTGGGTAATCGATAACTACAGAGCTTACGAAGCAAAATTGAAAAAATATATGAAAAAACTAGAGAAATATAGAAAAAAGATTAGTGCGAGAAAGCAAAAATTATTGCAAAAATTCAGAATTAAGGCTATTAAAACCAATGCAAAGCTTGCAAAGCTCAAGGCACAGATTTTAAGATTAAAAGAAGATGTCCAGAATGAATTGGAAAATTATGCTAATAATGCTGTCAACAAAATTGATGCACTGAATATTACTAATGAGGAAAAGGATGCGCTAAAAGAAGCTGTCAATAGAATGAAAGAGGATCCTCTAAGAGGATTTCCATTCTTTATAGCACTTGATATGGCACACACTAACAGAGGAAATCCAGATGAAAAGTTTTGGTTAGAGATCGTAAAAGGCACACAGGAACGTGAATTTTTAGCAGCTTAAACTTTTTATTTTATATTTTATTTGATTTAAATTTAAGTTTTATTTTATTAATTTTAAATTATTTTATTTATAATTTTATATCCTATTATTTATTTTTTATTTTAATTATTTTTTTTCTGCAATTTTTATTTTACTTTGTGCAATCTGAAAATAAAATATGAAATTATTACTGCAATAAATATTATTGTTCCCAATGCATTTTTATGCAAAAACAGCATGCCTGTTGGCGGCAATACTACTTTTTCTGCATTTAATGCTTCTATGCCGACTATTTGTATTTTGAAATCTTTTTCTGCATAGTAATATTCTGCAACTAATTCTAATTTTGCATTTATAAGCTTAGATTTCATTTCTGGAACATTAACCTTTAATGTTACTATCTTCATTTCTTTAGGCTTAAAATTATCAATCACAACAGGGATTACTTTAATTTCATTCGGCAGGTCTGAAACTCTTAAGATAGCTCTTTCAATTAAACTATCGCTTTCATTATAAACTTTAACATTGAATTCTGTTATGCTATTTGAATCAGCATATATCTTCTCCGGATAACTTAAAATCTTTAGCTCTCTGCCTAAAAGCTTAATCTCAGCATTTATATCTTTATTATTAACATTTATTTTTAGATTATATTTTCCAGGCTTTGCATAAGCAGTAATTAAAATAGGAATCTCTACTGCTGAATATGGCTGTATTTCTTTTGGATAAGGCCTAATAATAATATCAAAGTTCCTAAGTGCTGCAATATTTAAGCTTATATTCTCTACAAAATCTCCCTCGTTTGCTATTCTTAAAATTAATAATTTTGTTTCTTTCCTAAAAAGTTCTAACTCTCTCGGCTGTAATTCTAATAAAATTTTACTTTGACTTTTAATTTCAGCATTTATTTTTGCTTCAATGGTTTCATCATCATTAAATGCATAAAGTTTAATCTTATAAATTCCAGCTTTAACATTTTCTTTTGCTTTTAGTTCAAACTCAATTTCCTTACTTTCAAATGGTTTAAGTTTTATGTCATCTTGCATAATTTTAATCTCAAATTCATTACCTTCATTTGCAGATAGTTTATACTCTAAAAATTTATTTGTGAGATTTACAAGTGTTACATA
>CAYLVV010000099.1:0-2920 GCA_964387215.1 uncultured archaeon | reverse complement strand
TCGCATCTGCAATCTGATGAACCGAAATTCGGAATTTTACAAATGCAAACTTTTTCCAATTTTTTAGCGATTTTGCATTCTTCCTTGTACTTTGACATTTTCCAAAAGAAGCCTTTTATATTAACGCAATTTTTGGAAAGCAAAAAATCAATATGCCAAAATTTTTTCTTTCTCTTGGAGAAATGCCTCTTTATTCTGCTCTCCAAATTATTTAATGCTGAGCCAACATATGCATAAATTCCTTTATCAAAAGAAATTTTGCCTAATTTTCCAACTTTAATTTTACAGCTTTTTGCAATATCAATAATCAAAATATAAGTTCCTTTCAATGCTGCTCACTCCAGATGCTCGCATATATTTTTACTTCCTGAAATTTCTCCTCTGATAAATTTTTTAGCAAGCTCTTCAGCTTTGCCGTCTAAGCCATAAACAACCCTGATGCCCAAAGATTCAAATAATGCCAAAGCTTTTGGGCCGATGCCTTTGCATAAAACAACATCTACATTTTTCTCAGCCAAAAATTTGGGCAGGAAAAAAGGCTTATGCCCAGGGTTGGCAAGGTATTCTTTATTGCATAATGCTCCGTTTTCAAAAGTGAAAATCTCATAGCCTTTACATCTGCCAAAATGCTCCGCAACTGTGCCGTTATCAACAGCTACCGCAATTTTTATTTTTCCTGCCATCTTCTTCCCCCAAAGCCTCTGCCTCCCAGGCCGAAACCTCTACCTCTGCCGAGACCTCTGCCAAAACCGGCAGCTGCGGAAAGTATTTGCAGTTTGTTTGAGATTAGTTTCTCAATATTTTGCTTAACGCTTCCTGGCTCTGCCCTGAAAATTTTTATTCCTGCCTGTTGCAGAACAGTAAATGCATTTGGGCCGAGCTGCATAGTTATTAATGCATCCACTCCCTCGTTAAGTAAAAGTTGAGCTGCTTGAATGCCCGCGCCTCTAAATGCTTGAGATGCCGAATTCTGCAAAAACTTTCTTTCCTTTACAGCATTATCTTCAATTATTACTATTAAAAAACCGGGAGCTCTACCGAAAATGGGGCATACATTTTCCTCCATATTTTCCGAAAAAGCTGAAATCGCAACCTTCATGCTGATACCTCCATTTTTTCCAACAACTCTTTTAATGTTTCAGCATCCGTAATTCTTATATCCACAAAAAAGTCTTTCAATGCATAATAGGCGCCGGCCTTTTTTAATTCTTTTCTCACAAATAGAACATCAATATTTTGCTTTGCCAAAAATTCTGCTGTTAAAATGCCCTTCCTTACCTGTGCTGTTGCATAAGGATTCTTAACAAATTTTATTTCCAATATTTTGTTCTGCTTCGGTTTATTGGTGGTTTTAATAAGAGCGAAATATTTTGCTGAGCCAAGCCCTTCCATAAGCTTTGCATCTTTTTTCCTTTCCTCTAAAGGCACTGCAGCAGTAATTACTTTCTTCTTTTCGTATTCTATCTCTACAGTAATTTTATCAATTCTGCTAATCTCTTTCTTTATTTTATTCTGCAGCTCTTTGCTCCTTCTATCTATCTCTCTAAAGTCCGTTAACTTTGTCTTAAGCAATAAATCAACAAAAATGTACCTCCCGAAATTTCTTGCAATTATTTCCTTAATGCTGAAGAGTTCTTCTTTAGCAACAATCTCCTCAATTTTTTTCATAGTTTTATAATCAAGGGAGGCATCTAAAAGCACTTTTGCTGAGTCTACTAAAATTTCCAAGCCTCCTTTAAAGATAAAGATGCTTAAAATAATTCCCGCTAATGCATCCAAAATCCTAAAGCCAACTGCAGAGGCTGCTACTGCAACAAATACACCTGCAGTTGTTATTACATCCATCCAAGTGTGCTTTGCTTCAGCAAGCATACTGGGAGAGTTTTCCTCAATAGCAACTTTTTCCTTATACTTTGCTAAAATAAATGAAACCACCAAGGAAAATAATGCTGCTAATGAGGCAATAAGAGAAATAGCTTCCTTCTCCGCAAACAAATTCTGAAATGAGTCTATTAAAATTTCATAACCTGTATAAAATATAAGCAAGGCTAAAAACAAACTTATTAGGTTCTCTATCTTGTATAAGCCGTAAGGAAACTGCTTTGATTTAATGCTGCTAAACTTAATACCCAAAAAAACCGCTATGCTCCCTATTATATCAACTGTTGAATGTATCGCATCAGCAACCAATGCTAAAGAGCTAAAAGTTACTCCGGCAACAAATTTAACTAAGGCAATTACAGCTGTTGCAATAGCCGATATTGTTGCTGCTCTTTCCAGCCTGTTCATCTTAACCTACTACTTTTTTGTCTCTTTTAATTCTTTCCTTAGCTGATTTTATAATGAGCATATGCACAAAATCATTTTTAAACATATCTAAGTCCTAGTTTTCTGCAAAAATTGTTGCTATACTATATTCTTCAGTAGTTAAAAATTCTTCCGCAGCCTTACAAAGTTCATAAGCTGAAACTGAGTTTACTCTTTCTAAAAACTCTGGAAGAAGTAAATTATGCTCGTGCAAAAATAACATTAATCTGTTTCTCTCTAAGGGCTCAGAACTTTTAAGCAGTAAATGCCCTTCCAAAAACTTTTTAGCATTTCTCAAATCTTTTTGACTAACCTTTTTGTGCAAATTTTTCCACTCTTTAAGTACTATTTTTTTTGCCTTTTCTAAATTTTTGGGTTTAGTACTCAATATCACATAAAAACAGCCATAGCGCTGATTAATTTCAGCATTTGAATAAATTGAGTATGCTAAACCGTATTTTTCTCTTATAATGCTAATTAATTTTGAGCTTAAACCAGAGGCTCCTAAAATTGCATTTATTAAATAAAATTCTTCAAAATTCTGTAAGGCATTTGGAATCTTTACACCTAAAGCTAAATAGCTCTGATTGATTTTCCTTTTTTCCTCAACAGA
>CAYLVV010000098.1:0-2928 GCA_964387215.1 uncultured archaeon | reverse complement strand
ATGAAGGACTTAACCGTAATAAGAAAACTTTTGGAAAATCCGCTTAAGCTTGGAAAAGAATTTTCAAGAAAAACTATTAAGCCTAGAACAGTTTTAGATTTATTAGCTTATTATCCTAACATGGTATATCATCTTTTAGATAGCAAATACGGAAAACTGCTTTTTAATAATCCAAAGGCCGTAGCAAAGCAGGCGGAAAAAGAGCTAATAGAAAAAATAATACAAAAATATAGGCTTAATCCTGAAGCAGCTTCTTTGTTAAGGAGAAAGGTTTCTAAGCTTAGGATG
This sequence comes from uncultured archaeon, assembly GCA_964387215.1. Taxonomy (GTDB): domain Archaea; phylum Iainarchaeota; class Iainarchaeia; order Iainarchaeales; family CAYLVV01; genus CAYLVV01. The sequence goes on along the minus strand of CAYLVV010000098.1, from coordinate 2,640 downwards.
CCTCAGGCCCAATATAACAGATACAAAAGCATTATAGATAAAGCTTATGAGGAGTATCTACAGCAAAAGGATTCAGTGAGGAGAGGAGTGAACTTTTATTTGGAACTTTATAAATTTAAAAAGCAGCTGGAAAAAAGTTATATAGAAACTAAACTCTTTTCTGCTGAAGCAATCGAAGCCTGCTTTAATCAACTTTTAGAATATACTTATTGGATGAATTCAACTTATGGCTATTATCCTTTAATTTTGGGAAGTTGGGCAACCTATTATTATTATCCGCATTACGGCGGAATAATGTTGGAAACTTTACTGCCGAATAAGCAAATAGCAGACGATGTTTTAACAACGTTTTATATGGCTGCTGGTTATGCCGGCGGCGGCCTATGGGAAAAATGGTACTATAAAGATGTATTTAAAAATAACAAACGCTACAGAATTTTTTTGCTTGCCTATCATGCTGATGATCCAAACATCTTTAATGAAGATCCTGCCATAGAGCTTCCATTCAGCCTTTTGCAGAAGGATACAAAAGTATGGAGAATCGCTGGCTACAGAATGAGAGTTCCGAGTAAAGAAATTCATTTACTTTTTAAAGTCTTTCAGCTTAGGGAAAGGCAGTATGATCTAAAAACAAAAAAACCCTCTAGGCTGCAAAAAATCCTTTTAAAAGAACTAATCGAACAGGACAAAAAAGAAATTGTTGCTTTAGTTGATTATATTAAGCCGAAGGTTAATGTAATAAAACTCAGAAAATTATTAGAAAAATATAAATTTACAAAATACTTTTCAGAAACTTTGGCTAATTTGGATATTGATTTAAAGAAAGACTTTAAGTTTACTTGAGAATAATATCCTTTTTATCGGAAAGATCTAAGCCGAGAGGAATATCTAAAACAGCAGCAATTTTCCATCTTATTGGAATTTTGGTGCTGAAGCTCATTCCAGAGATTGAAATTCTAAGCAGAGGAGGCGCGGTGGTTGGAGGAGCGCTTTCCGGAATCTTGAGCTCAAACTCATATTCGTAGTTTCCTTTTTTATATTTTTTCTCTCCATCTAACACAGCTTCTTGTCGATAAAATTCTTTCCAACGTATTATTGTTTCATCTCCTTTTCTTTCTTGCACCTCTTTCTCAGCAATAAGTCTTACTTTGACTCCTCGCGCTTCAACATCCCTTTTAAGAGTCAAATATACCTTGCCTTTTATAATTTCCCCTCTGTTAAATTCTCTTTTGTTACCGATATCCAATTTTATTTTCCCGATTAAAAAAGGAATTTTCAGCATGATTGATAAAAGATTTCCTAATTTAAAAATCTTTTTTGCTTAGATTTTTATTCCTTTTTTAGCTTTTTCCTTTATGCAATTCAACTATAAAAAAATTGTAGAAAAATGGCAGAGAGCATGGAAAGATGCAAAGCTATTTGAACCTGAGCCCAATGAAAAACCTGCTTTTTATATACAGGTTGCATACCCTTATCCAAGCGGGGCAATGCATATAGGCCATGCAAGAACCTATTGCGTTACGGATATTGTTGCAAGATATAAGAGGCTTAAAGGCTACAATGTTTTGATGCCCATGGGTTGGCATGTTAGCGGTGCTCCTGTTATTGCTGCGGTCGAAGCATTAAAAAGAAACGATGAAAAAATGATTAGGAGAATGGTAGAGAGTTTCAGAATTCCAAAAGAGGATTTGGATAAGCTTAAAACTCCTGAAGGCTTTGTGGATTATTTTGTAAATAAGGCAAAAACAGGCTATAAGCACGGGTTTAATTTGTTAGGATTAAGCATAGATTGGCGCAGAGAATTAACAACAATAGATGCACAATACCAAAAATTTATCCAGTGGCAGTACAGAAGGCTTTATGAAAAAGGTTACTTACGCAAAGGAAAATATCCCGTGAGATATTGTCCTTACGATAAGATGCCTGTTGGAGACCATGATTTAAGTAAAGGTGAGGGCGTTGGCATCCAAGAATTTGTTTTGCTCAAGTATAAACTAGTTGGTGAGGAAAACACTTTTCTTGTTGCAGCAACATTAAGGCCTGAAACAGTTTTTGGTCTTACAAATGTATGGGTTGATCCAAATATAATTTATTGGAAGGTGAAAGTAAAAGATGATGTTGAGGAAATTTGGATTTTAAGCAAGGAATGCTTTGAAAAATTAAAATACCAGAAAAAGAATATAGAAAAGGTTGGAGAAATTAAAGGCAAAGAGTTGGTCGGCAAAAAAGTTATCGCTCCGCTTATTCACAAACAAATTCCAGTATATTATTCCTACTTTTGCGATCCTTCTGTCGGCACTGGCATTGTTGGCTCGGTGCCGAGTGATGCGCCCGATGATTATATAGGCTTGGAGGATTTAAAGAAGGATGTAGAAAAGGCCAAAGAATTCGGCATTGATATAGAGGAATTGATGAATATTGAGCCGATTCCAATAATAGAAGTTCCGAAGCTCGGAAAATTGGCAGCAAAGCAAATATGCATAAGTTTAGGCATTAAGAACCAGCACCAAAGGGAAAAACTGATTCAGGCAAGGAAAATTGTTTACAAGGAAGGGTTCCATAAAGGAGTGATGCTTGAAAGCTGCGGCAAATATGCAGGAATGAAAGTAGCCAAGGCAAAAGATTTAGTAAAAGAGGAGC
>CAYLVV010000097.1:0-2999 GCA_964387215.1 uncultured archaeon | reverse complement strand
AAAGAAAATAAAAATGTAAAGCTTAGGAATAAAATTGAATTGTTGCCTAAAAAGCTTAAGCTAATTGCAAAAGCGGAAACACCTACGCCAATTGATACAAGTGGAAAAATAGAAACTGAGTTGAGTAAAAGACTTGACTATAGGTTTTTGGATTTAAGGGACCCCAAAAGAGCAGCAATATTTGAGATAAGAGGTAAAGTTGTACTTTTTGCAAATGAGTATTTGCAGCAGAAAGGCTTTACATGCATACAGACACCAAAGCTTACTTTAATTGGTTGTGAATCAGGAGCTGAATTATTTGAGGTGAAATATTTCGGCAGAAAAGCATATCTTGCTCAAAGCCCACAACTCTATAAGCAGATGTTTGTTATTGCTGGTTTTGAGAAGGTATATGAAATAGGCCAATTTTTTAGAGCTGAAAAGAGCCATACAACAAGGCATTTGGCTGAATTCACAGGTATAGATTTTGAGATGTTTTTGGAGAATGGATATGAAGAAATAATGGATGTTGCTGAGGGATTAATAAAATATATTTGTAAAAGAGTAAATGAAGAATGTAAAGCTGAGTTAGAATTATTGGAAAAGGAAGTAAAAATTCCTAGAAAAATACCAAGAATTAGTATAGAAAAAATCAGAAAAATATTAAAGGAAAAATACAATAAGATTGTGGCTGAAAATGATGATTTGGATCCAGAGGCTGAAAAGCTGAGCTGTAAATACGCAAAAGAAAAATTTAATGAAGAGTTAATATTTGTTACTGAGTTTCCTTGGGAAAAAAGGCCTTTTTACCATATGAGATTTGCAGATAAGCCAAATTTAACTAAATCTTTTGATTTGCTTTGGAATGGTATTGAAATTGCTACTGGAAGCCAAAGAGAGCACAGGTTGGAGATTTTAAAAAGGCAGGCTGAGGAAAAAGGAATAAATTTTGAAGCAATGAAAGATTATGTAATAATTTTTAAGTACGGAGCAATGCCACATGGCGGCATTGGTTTAGGCCTGGATAGAATTATTGAGGCTATGCTTAAATTGGAAAATGTGAGAGAGGCAGTACTGCTGCCTAGAGATACGCAGAGAATAAGACCTTAATTTTAAAATAAGTTTTCTTTTGTGTTTTGGTATGAAAGATGTAAAGTTATGGATTATGAGAAGTGAGATGGATTTAAGAAGTGCTCAAGTTCTTCTTAAAGAAGGATTGTTTGCAGATTCTGCTTTTCATTCTCAGCAAGCCGCAGAGAAAGCGCTTAAAGCGGTCTATCTTAAAAAATTTAGAAAACCTTTTTTAGGTCATTCTATTGTATTTATGGTTAAGGAGTTAAAGGCTGATAAAAAAATTATTGATGCGGCAAAGGAATTAAGTCTTCATTATGTTGCCGCTAGATATCCAGATTTTGATGAAGATTTTTTCTCCATATACGATGAAGATACCGCCAAAAGACTGTTAAATTTGGCAAGGATTGTGGTAAGATGGGCAAAAAAAGAGTTAAAATAGATAAAGAACTTAGAAAATTCCTTTCAAAGCTGAGAAAAAAATATGCAGATATTAGGGTATATCTTTTCGGATCCAGAGCTAGAGGCGATTGGAAGATATATAGCGATTATGATATGCTTATAATCTCGGATGGTTTTAAAGAAAAAAAGTTTTTTGAAAGGGTTAGAGAGCTTATGGATTTATGGAATAAAAAGGAAGCATTAGAATGTTTCCCTTATACTAAGGAAGAGTTCAAAAAATTAAAAAAGAGAGTTACGTTTGCGACTTTGTTTAAAGATGCTGTAAGGTTGGTTTGAAATGAAAAGGGAATATGAAATTAATAGCATAAAAGATGCTTTAGCTTCTAGAGAAGGTTTTTTTAGCTTAAGAGGATGGGTTAAAAGAAAAAGAGAGCATAAAAATAATATTTTTATTTTACTGAGAGATTCTACGGATGTTATACAGTGTGTAATAAATAAAGAGGAAGTTTCTGAAAAGGACTGGAAAGATGCAAAAAAGATGCATATTGAAGCAAGCCTAATTGTGCAGGGAAATTTGAGAGAGGAAAAAAGAGCTCCTTATGGTATAGAGATGCACGTTAAGAATCTTGAGGTTGTTGACTTTGGCCAAGAGTTTCCTATCCAGAAAGATTTTAGCGAGGAATATTTGCTTAGCGTAAGGCATTTATGGCTAAGAAGTTCCAAGCTTGGAAATGCGTTAAAAGTTAGGGCTCATGTTGTTAGAGCATTACACGATTTTATGAAGGAAAACGGCTATTGGGAAGTGCATTGCCCGAGTTTTGTAAGCGGTGCTGTTGAAGGTGGTGCAACTTTATTTGCGGTGCCGTATTTCGGAAAAAAGGTTTATCTCACACAAAGTGCGCAATTTTATTTGGAAGCCTTAATATTTGCTTTGGAAAGGGTGTATACACTGGCACCGAGCTTTAGGGCTGAAAAAAGCAGAACAAGAAGGCATTTAACGGAATTTTGGCATTTTGAGGCCGAAGCAGCATGGATGAAATTTAAGGAGTTACTTGATTTTGAGGAAGAACTAATAAAATATGTTACTGAAAGAGTGCTAAAAGAATGTAGGCATTATTTAGAAGCTTTAGGCAGAAATTCCGAGGACTTAAAGCCTGTAATTGAGGAAAAATTTCCTCGTTATACATATGAAGAGATTCTAAAAATTGCAAGAGAGAAGTTTAAAGAATTGCCATATGGTACTGATTTAGGAGAAAAAGAAGAAAGAGAAATAACAAAAGATTTTAATGTGCCTATTTTAGTTACACATTACCCTCTAAGCTTAAAACCTTTTTATCATAGGCCGGATCCTGAAAATAAAAAAGTTGCTTTATGTTGTGATATGCTTGCTCCGGAGGGCTATGGAGAAATTATTGGTTCTGGAGAGCGATGCTGGAAATTAGAGGAGTTACTGCAGAGAATGGAAGAAGAAAATTTAAAGCCGGAGCAATATGATTGGTATGTGGATTTAAGAAAATATGGTTCTGTGCCGCATAGCGGCTTTGGTT
>CAYLVV010000096.1:0-3060 GCA_964387215.1 uncultured archaeon | reverse complement strand
AAGGAAGGTTCCTAGAGTTCCTTTTGCGAAAAGAGTCTCTGCAAGAAGGGGCAGAGTACTTGTGCCATTATTAGGAGTTATAGGGGCGTTAGGAGTAGGCTTTTTAACGTTTTACACAGCAATAAAAGGTCCTAAAAGAGTGTTAAGGGATTTGGAAGAAACAAGAAGGATATTAAAAGAGGAATGGAGGAAACTTACTGCAGAAGAAAAAGAAAAGGCTAAAAAACAAATTGAAAAAGCGGAGAAAGTTGCAAAACAGCAATTATCAAAAGAAGAGAGGGCTGAGAAAGAGTTAGATAATGCTTTAAAATTAATAAAATCAAAGGAGTTTGGAAAGTTGTTGAAAGCAGATTTAAAAATGGTTTCTAGCACATTAGGTCCAAAAGCAGTGCTTAAGATATTAGGAACAAAAGAGCTAAAAGCTGCAAAGCTAGAAGTTAAAGAAAAAATTGCCACAACATTAAAAGATGGTTTATTACTCAGAGCAAAAAATATGCGCAAGTTGCTTCCAAAAAAGTTAGAGCAATTTAAGGTTTTCTTAGATGAAGGAATCAAGAGGCTCAATAATGTAAAGAATGTTAATGATTTAACAGTTGCTGCTAAAGAGCTCTTAAGATTTGAGCTAAAGATTCCATTATTAAAGGATTTAGAAAAATACTACAAGCAAATGAAAAAGTTGAAATAATAACTTTTTCACTATAATAAGGGAAAAGTTTAAAAATACCAAAAGCAGCATTTTATTATGCAGTTAAATATATTTAGAAAATTCCTACCATTTTGTTTATTCCTATTCCTCTTTAGCTTTAATTTTGCTCAAAATGTTGAATTTATTTTGCCGGAATATGGAATTTTCATTTATGAAGATTATTACGGTTATTATTATGCTGAGTTAATTGATGATTATTATTACCTTTCTTTTTATCCTAACGTTTTAGCACTTGATTATTTTCCATCTTATGAAATAGTCTATTATGAGGATTATTATTTTATTCCATCTTATGAAGTTTATCTTTATCCTTTGCCTGATGGTTATTATCCATATGGAATTCCTGATTATGTTGGTTTGCCGTCAGATGCATATGCAAACATTCCAGGTAGTGCGGGAAATATTTCAATTGAAAAAAATATAACTGTTTATAGAGAAGATGAAAAGGAAAAAGTCTCAGAATTTAATTATAGATTTGAAAAAAGGAATGACTATTATGGATTTGAAAGTATTAATGAAAAAGTTTATGTTCCAAAAGCAGAGCAAAAAACATATTATGGAGGCGTTATGGCTTATAAAATTCCCGCTGAAAATGAAGAAAATAGTTCTGCAAAATTTGATTATCCTGAAGAAAATATTTGCAAAGATATTTTGATTATAGCTTATAACCAATATTTAAAAAATCCTGAATTTAAGTTTAAAGTTGTCAATAATACAGAAAATGTATTTTATATTGATAGTATTTATATAAATTCAGACGATGCGGATTTCTTTGTTAAAGATGCCAGAGCTTCTTTGCAGAATTATCAAACAAAGGAATTTACTGCTGAGTTAAAGGAATTAAAAAATAATAGCATAGATGCAACAATAAGTGTTTTGGGTAGATTCTATAATGGAAAGAGCTGTAATATAAATAAAAAAATTTCACTCTATGCAGAACCTCTCAATAAATTCTATTCCTGTGATGATATAAAGATAGAGATACCTAAAGAATTAGATCCGAATAAGAATTATTTTCTATTAAAGATTAGCAATCCAACGGATAAAACTATTAGTGCTGAATTAATTGGCAACGGAATAAGCTTGAGCATAAACAAAATTGAAGTAAAACCAAAAACTTATGTTGAAAAAAAGATTTATTATACATTAGAAAATAATGCAAAAAATATTGAAGTTAAATTTTCTGAAAGTTGTTTAAATAGTAAAATAATTCATATAAGCAAAAATGCAAATTTATCTTTAAGAGCTAAAGATGTTGAAATTTCAGCAGTTGCAAAGTTGATGCCTAATGCAACTTACACATTAGAGATTAAGCTAAAAAATAATTCTAATGTGCCTAGAGAAGGAAGAATTTATCTTTCTGTTGCGGATTGGAAAATTAGCAAAAATAATTTCCCTATAATGCTTAAAGAAAATGAAGAAAGAATAATTACCCTTTCAGCAACTCCTAATAAACCACTAACAAAAGTTAGATATATTCCTTTACAATTTTTGGAAAATAATGGAAATGTTTATTTTACAATAGTTAGATTTTCTCCAGTAAGAGGATTTATAACTGCATTTTTAACTTTGGGAAATTCTTTACCCGGAATTCTAGTGCTGGTTGCTTTAATTTTAGCTTATTTTATTCAAAGGAAATATTTCACTAAAGAAGAAAGAATTAGAAAAAGAAGAGTAAAGGTTAAAAGAGGCAGCAAAAAAGCAAGGAGAAGGTAGTTTTTTATATATTATGCTTTAAGAATATTTTCAAGCTGCACACTGTGTTCCTTATAAAAAGGGACATAAATGCGGTGTTTATGCGGCTTTTTGGTGTAGGATAAAATGGTAAGGATTCACAAGCCAAGAAGTGGGAGCTTGGCTTTTTATCCCAGAAAAAGAGCCAAGCAGGAAAAACCTATATTCAAGACTTTTCCAGATATAAGTACATTAAAGCCTTTGAACTTTTACGCTTATAAAGTAGGGATGACCCACTTGCTTATAAGGAATGAAGCTGAAAAAACTGTTACTTTTGGCCAAGACATTTTTATGCCGTGTACTATTTTAGAAGCGCCGCCCATAACAGCTTATGGCATTAGGGCTTATAGGGAAACTCCTTATGGCTTAAAAACACTTACTGATTTTTATGCCGAGAGTTTTAAAAAAGAATTGTTTAGAAGACAGCCAAGCCTCAAAAAAATGAAGAAGAAAAAAGGTATTAATGAGCTTGAAAAATTGATGGCAGAGGGTGAAATTTCTCAGCTTAAGTTATTATGCCACACAAATCCTAAGCTTACTGGAATAGGAAAAAAGAAACCTGAGTTAGTTGAACTTGCAATAGGTGGAAAAGACATTAAAGAGAAATTTAATTTTATTAA
>CAYLVV010000095.1:0-3085 GCA_964387215.1 uncultured archaeon | reverse complement strand
CTGCTTAGGAGGCAGCCGCTCTATCCAGACTAAGCTACTGGCCCTCAAAAAATTAAAAACTAGCAAATAATTTAAAATTTGAGCAATAAATAAAATCAATCAAAAGATGGAAAAGAATTTTTCATCGCACCATTAGTAAGAAGAACTTCAAAATCTGCCACAAATAAGTGTTTAAAAAAATAACTGTTTCACTTAGGAACATTAATTTCAATATCGTAGCTTTCTGCAGTAACTTTCATTTGGGTAAAGGGATTGAGATAGGTTATTTTCAGCAAACAATTTTTAGTGATATTTTCAGCTAATGCTGGAGCTGAAATTTTTAATTTTAAGGTAAAACTTTGGTTTGGTTCTAATGTTGAGGTATACTCCGGAATAAAAATCCAATCCGAAGAACAATTTGAGCTAATATTAATATCGCTTAAACTTACATCACCTTCATTTTTTATTTTTAAAGTTGCTTCTTTTGTGCTTAAGTTAGAATCAATTCTTTCTAAGTTAAATTGAGTCTCTGAAAGTTCTGTGGAAAGATTTATATAAGGGGCTTTTGTTGTTAATGAGAAGGAAATTTTCTTTTCTATACCCATTCCACTAATAATTACATTTCCTTTTATAGAATCATTTTCTACTAACTCAGGAATTTTTACAAATAGCTCTGCTTCAGCAGAATCTTCAGCAGGAACTAATATATTTTGTTCTTTTGCATTGGATTCCTTCCAAAAAAACCAATCCTCAACAACAGATTCTGGATATGTTTTTGTGGATGTTATTTTTATAGAAAGCGTGAGGTTTAAATCCAAAGCTGCTGGATTCTCAATAAATATTTTTTTTGCTGAAGTTTCCAAAGAAGTTAATTTTCCAAAAGAAAGTTTTTTGGGTTTTACTTTTATGCTCGGCATTTTGCAAATAGAAAATTCGAATTTTTTGTTTAATGGGTTACTTTCTTTTAGATATTTTATTTTTAGTTTTGCGGAAAATTTTTGGCATTCTCCTTTTTTAGGTTTAAAATTAGGCTTGACCTTTAAATAAAAATTTATAGGAACCTCTATTTGCGGAGGTAAAATAATTTCGGAAGGTTGTAATTCCGCAATCTCAAACGGAGCATCACTTTCAAATTTTAACTCTAACTTTAAGTCTTTTGAAAAATTACTTAAATAACGTATAATCTCAAAATTTAATTCTTGACCTGCAAAAATCTTTTCTGGGAAATTTTGATTTACTATCTCAATTGGAAAGTTTTTCTCAAAAATGAATTTATTTTGATATGAGCCATCTTCAGAAATTGTAAGATTTATTGTATGTGTGGCATAAACATTTTGTGGATCAAATTCTATTGTGTAGTTTCCTGGCTTTAATTCAGCTTCCAAAGTACTACCAATAAAACTTTCAATAATATTTCCTTTTTCATCAATTAAGCTTCCGGAAAGCAACTCAATAGGTTTATTTTCAGTATTTACAAAAGTTATTGTTACTTTATATTTAAGGAAGAATGTTTTATAGGCAAAGTAGGCTATTACAGCAATAACTATTAATGCAATTAATTTTGGTAAATGTTCTTTTAGAGCATCTAATGGAGAGGGCTGAAATTCCTCATAACCATAGCCATATTCATACTCTTCCTCTCTACTTGGAAACATATTTAGCTAAAAGAAAAAGTTATTTAATTAGTTTTTGGCTAAGTTTTTAGATGCCGAGAAGAAGAATTGGAAGAAGGATTGAAAAACATAAGCTAGGAAAATTTAGCTTAAGATTGGATATTGAAGAAAAACCGAAAATGAAGTTTGATGTGGAGTATAGTCTTTTTGATGCCCAAAAGAAAATTGCACATCTTTATTTAAAAAGAGAAGGAGAGGTTGTTTTTATTTTTGATTTGATGGTTATGCCAGAATATAGGCGCAAGGGAATAGGTAGAATGATAATTCAGCACGTTATTGAAAGATGTAAAAAGAAAAAAATTCCCTATATAGTTGGGGTTGCTAAAGAACGAGAGGCGCAAAATTTGCTTGAAAGAATGGGATTTAAAAGGATTTTAAAAGGCTCAAACATGTTTCTTTTAGAGGTGCTTAAACTTGGACTTTGAAGAGAGAGTAATTTTAATTCTAGCAATTGCATTAATTATTGTTGTAATAACTTTTATGTATATTTTTAATTCTGGAAGAAATCCAGAATTTTTTACTGAAGTTTATTTGCAGAAATATCCTGAAAATGCTAAGGTTACAGAGAATGTAGAATTTGAATTCGTGATTGGAAATTATGAAGGTACAGACCTAAATTATAATTATTCAATTAAATGGGAAAATAAAAATAAAGGTGGAATTGTTTTTATTAAAAATAGAGAAAAGAAAGAGATTAAAGAAGAGATAAAATTTGATAAAAGCGGAAGTTTTAGAGTTGAAATTGCAGTTAAAAATAAAAAAACGGAAAAGCCCATGCTATTGTGGTTTTGGGTTGATGTGAAACAATAATTGTTAAACTTCTTTCTTTATAACAACAAATCCGTGGTCTTTCTCGTAAGGAAAAAGGTTCAAAACCTGTAAAACTTTAAATTTTTCTTTTAGTTTAGAAATTTCTTCCTCTATAACTCTTTTGGGTTTTCTTGTAACATCTATGCTTCTGGCTTTTATTGCAATTAAAGCAAAATGGCTTTTTTTTAGAAAAAATTCAACATTTTTAATGAAAATTTCTGTTTGATTTTTTTGGCTTATGTCCTGGAAAACTACATCAACTTTTGGAATTCTTTCTGCATAAGTTAAAGGTTTAGAAGCATCTGCTAAAATAGGAACCACATTTTTTCTTTGCTTGCATAGCATTAGAAATTTTCTCATGCAGCTTTCACTAATATCAATTCCAAAAATATAACCATCTTTACAAATATCTGAGAGATGGCTTATAGTGGTGCCTTCGGCACTGCCCAAATATAATACTATAGAATCTCTACTAAAAGGAAAATATCTTAATCCATTTAGCAGTGCTGCAGCTAATTTGCTTCTTTTTGGATTCCATTCTCTGTATTCTTTATTATTAATTCTTAACAGCTTTTCTCCGTAGAAGCTTATTCCCGGAGTTAAATTTAATGTAAATAGTTTCT
>CAYLVV010000094.1:0-3102 GCA_964387215.1 uncultured archaeon | reverse complement strand
TTATTGCATTCTCAATAGGTTCATTTGTTGAGTTATCAATAACTTTAAACAATAATTGTTTTTTAATAAATGGCACAATTGTTTTTGGTATCATCTCAAGCTTTAACTCCTTTGCAGGTTCTACCTTTATACTTACCTTCTTTTCCCAAACCTTTTGCTTATTTGCATAAAGCTCAAATATCAGCATAGAATTTCCACTTTTTTGAGGGACAAAATATGCATCAATATCTGTAGTATCATATTGTGAAAAGCTCCCTATATCGAACTCTAACATTGGCTTATTTACGCTAGCGCTTTTTTTCAAACCAGCAATTATTGAAGTATAGTTGCTAAAAACAATACTTTTTGAAGAGTCATAAATTTTTAATTTAACATCTTCCAATGCTGAACCAATATTCAATAATGAAAATACAAGCTTGTATGGATTTGCAACTCTTGCATGATACTCATCTATGATTGAAGTTTCAACTCCGCTTACAGAATCTTCAATACTCAGCATAGTACACAAATTATTTGCACATAGGTTGCTTACCCCTATGCTGAAAATAAGCTTTTTAGTATTTGCATATAATGCCTGTTTATTGGATGTTGCTTCTAAATTTTTTAGCTCTTTATCTGCCGGAACTCTTAAGTATTGAGTAGTTTTTCCCCAGGCTCGGAATTTAATTTCTGCAAGCTCACCCTGCATTGCATCCTTTACATTTAATTCAGCCTCTATTTCATATACTTGTGCCTTTGGCTTATACCATCTCAGCTCAAACCATTTACAGGCTGAATTTGTTAAATGTTTAACATCATTTGCATAGCCTAAGTTTGGCGTATAACTCTTTCCCCTGCGCTCTTTATCCGCATAACTATAAACCTCACTAAAATACAAAAAATCATTTTCCATCAAATTTTCTTTGCCTTCTTCATCTTTGCCAACTCTAAAATGCACTCCTACTTCATTAAAATTGCTTCCCTTTGGAATCTTTAGCAAAAATTTAAGTGTATATTTTCTATTTGCAGCAAGATTATCCCTAACTTCTTCATTATTTGAGAATATTCCACTTCCAATAGGCTCAATGCTGAGTTTTGCAATCTCTTTAGGAAGCACAATTTCCTTCTCTTTTGTAATATCTTTACCCATTTTTATTTTTGTAGTAATATAATTTGCATAACCATCAGCTTCAATAAGTGCATAAACCGTTAAATCAGCCCTAATATTAATACTTTTTTCACCATCAGCATTAGTTAGCAAATTTTGTTCTACAACAGAATTATCAACAACATTATAAATTGTAATTTTTGCACCTTCTATGGGTGTTTTTTCCTCATTTAATACCTTTAGCTTTAGAGTTCCATAACCTATCGGCAATATTACAACAATCTTATTTTCCTGCCTTGGAACAACATTAACTTCTTTACTTAATACCTCTCCATATCCTACTTTATATGCGTAAACTTGATATGTGCCTTCTTCCAATCTCTCAAAAAATACCCAGCCATCAGCACCAGTTGCTTTCTCTTCCCCAAAAGGAACTCCTGCTTTGTGTAATTGCACTCTTGCATTTGCAATAGGCTTTTCATTTTCATCAACAATTCTAACCTTCAAGGTTCTAGAATTTGCTGCAGTTGCTTTTATTAAATAAGCCTCAATAAATACTCCTTCCTCTGTTTTATGCACATTCTTTTTTTCTAAAATTAAATATTCCGGATGGTCTATTCTGGCTGTATACTCTGCAGCATCCGCTACTGGAATTTCAACCTTTCCTTCATTATCCGTATAATATGCATTACTTTCTAGCTGTTTATCTCCTATTGTTTTAATTAATTTAACCTGAGCATTTGCAACAGGCAATAATGTTTCTCTGTCCAAAACCTTAAGCCTTACTTTTCCCACCACTCCTAATTTCATCAAAACATCAAATTTAGTTATTTCATCCTTTTTTACTTCCTTAATATCAGCATCTCCAATATAGCTTTCATAATTTCCGGTTTCATCCGTTGCAGCAACATAATAGCTTCCCACTATAACATTTTCAAATGTTGCAACTCCGTTTTCAGCAGTAGGCTGCATTGCATAAAAGGCTCCTGATGCTGTAAAAAGCCTTATAGTTATTCCTGCTAAGGGCTCATCGTTTTCATTTTTTACAGAAACAACAACCTTTCCATATTCAACCGGAATTTCTTCTAATAATAATTCAGTGCTTCCTTCTGCCATTAAATCAATAACATCCTGTTTTGGCTTATATTTCTCAACAGTTACTTGGAGCATTCCGCAGTTTAATGGAATATCATCTAAAGTTATGCTTCCATTTTCAGCAACAACCTCTTTAGTATAATAAGTATCGCTACAAGAAAAATAAACAGTAACTGCTTCTTCAATTATGCTATTATCAGTTGCATTTTTAAGCAGTATTGTTTTTTCCATTGTTGTTTTTATTTTTTCTAAAATTACTTCCTTATAAACTTCAGCACTCTCAACCTTAAAGCTTAATGTTTGCTCTTCAAAACCTTCTTTTACAATAGTAATACTAATTTCTTTTCCTATAGGTGCTTTTAATTCCGCAACTCCATTCTCAGCTGTAAAAAATTCTATTTTGTCATCATAACTTAACTTTATTTCCGCATCCAGAGGATTTCTCTCAATATCGTAAATATTTAATGTAATTTTACTTACCGCAAATACTCCGCTAACATTGATCCATATAAATGATAGAATAATTAAGAGTAGAATTATTGCAAGAGGAAAGGTTCTTATATTTCTGCTCTCAAAAAAATCAACTACTTTATAAACATGAATTCCTCTTTCCTCAAGAGCATCCAAAAAATCATACCACTTATCTTCAAGCCTATAATAAAATTCTTTTATTTTTTCTACAAATTCACCAAATTTTTCTTTTATTTCTTCCATTCCCATTAGCATCACCAGTAAAAAACTTATTATCTTTTCAATATTTAAACTTTAGCTATGGGCTAAGTGAGCAAGAGATTTTTGGGGATGGACCCCCTAAGGGACCACCGGCCATTATTTCACCACTTGATATACATATAGGAAGGTCATTTTCACTTTTACCTTTTTCAGGATACTTAACTGGAGCATAGGCTTTTATTGTTATT
>CAYLVV010000093.1:0-3105 GCA_964387215.1 uncultured archaeon | reverse complement strand
ATAGAAGCAAAATATATTTGCAGAATTGTATTAGGAAATTTGAGATTAGGAATTGGAGACCCAACAATTATGGATTCTCTGGCATTAATTTTTTCAAAAGAAGAAAAAGAGAAATATAAATTAAGGGAAAAAATAGAAAATGCGTATAATATTTATTCCGATTTAGGAAGTATTGCGGAGCTATTATTCAAAAATGGCATTGATGCATTAAATAAATTAAAAATTAAAATAGGGGTTCCCATAAGGCCTACTTTGGCTGAAAGATTAAGCTCTGCTGAAGAGATTATTAAAAAAATAGGGAATTGTATTGTTGAGGCTAAATATGATGGGTTTAGGCTGCAAATTCACAAAGATGAAAACAGAATAATAATATTCTCAAGACAATCCGAAAATGTAACTTTTATGTTTCCAGAAATAGTTGAGGCAGCTAAAAAAGAAATAAAAGCAGGAGAGGCAATAATAGAAGGCGAAGCAATAGCCTACAATGAAGAAACTCAACAATTTTATCCGTTTCAGATCACAATTACAAGAAAGAGGAAGTATGGCATAAAGAATTTGTCCAAAGAAATTCCTCTGAAGCTATTTGTATTTGATATAATGTACAAAGACGGGGAAAACTTAATGAATTTAAGTTTTAAAGAAAGGAGAAAAATTTTGGAAGAAGTAATAGAAGGAAATACAATAAAGCCAACGGAATATATTTTTGCAAAAAATGCCAATGAAATTGAGAATTATTTTAATAAGTGCATTGAATTAGGCTTAGAGGGAATTATCGCAAAAGATATTAATGCTCGATATATAGCAGGAGCGAGAAAATTTGCATGGATAAAGCTTAAACGCTCCTATAAATATGAGTTAGAGGATACTATTGATGGTGTTATAATTGGTTATTATAAAGGAAAAGGTAAAAGAACTCAATTCGGTATAGGTGCCTTATTGATTGGTTGTTATAGTAAAGAAGATGATAAATTTAAAAGTATTGCAAAATTGGGGAGTGGAATTACTGAAGAAGAATTAAAAAAATTGGAAGAGTTGCTTGAAAAAATAAAATTAGAAAAGAAACACCCGAGAGTTGAGAGTAAAATTGAACCTGATGTTTGGGTTTTGCCTAAGTATGTAATGGAGATTGCAGCGGATGAAATAACAAAAAGCCCTTTGCATACTTGTGGTATCAAAAAGTTGGGTTTCGGTTTAGCATTAAGATTTCCGAGAATGGTAAAATTTAGAGAGAAAAATGCTGAAGAAAGCACTAGTGAAGAAGAGATTATTAAAATGTATTTAAATCAGTTTAAACAAAAAGATAATAAGGTTAATAAATAAGTTTATTGCTTTTTTTTAAACAATGAATAAAATATTAAATGCGCTTCTATTTTTAGAAAAGTTATTTCTATTTTTGATAGCATTATTAATGGTTGCTTTTTTTACAATCGCGTTTACAGAATGGGCAAATCCATTTAAAGAGCTGTTTTTATTTAAAGGAGACATTATTTCTTGGGTTGAATTAACACTTCTGATTTTTGTAATTACTTTTGTTTTAAGACAGCTATTAATTTGGGTTTGGAAATTAGAATTCGGACCTGAAATAAAAAAAGCTAAAATGAAAAAATATATTTCTACAAAAAGAAGGTGGAGAAGATGAATGTTTTTAAGATTGCTGTTTATGCGATTGTTGCTGCTGCTATAATTGCACTTATATTGAGTTTTTCTCCTCTTTTTGAAAAGAAAGAAGACCCCAACAATATAATATTAAGAATGCTTGAAAAAGCGCAGTTTCAAACTAAATTAGGAAAGCTAACTTCTCAATATATAGAATTTCCAAAAGACACTGCTCTTAGAGGGGAACTTTTTGATACTAAATTTAGATCAGTTGCGTTTAGATGCAACTCTAAGCTTATGTGCTGTGAGAAAAATAAAAAATGCGGGAAAATTGAGTGGAATGAAAGGGAAATTTTTATTAGAAATAAAACAAAAATGCTAACTTCAGCCAGATGCAGTTATGCTCATGGGTTGTTTGCATGCTCTGTTTATTTTGGAAAAAAACCAGCACAGCTTTTGATAGAAACAAAAAAAGAAATTGAAATAGATTTGAATAAAAAGAATTCCAATAAAATTAAGCTGAAAATAAAAAATGTTGGTTCAGAAAAAGCATTTAATGTGAAGATTACATGGAAATTATATTCTTTAGGAAAAGAGAAGAAGTATTTGGAAATGGAGGACTTTAAAATTTTAGAATTTATTGATGCTGAGAGTGAAAAATATGAAGAAATAGAGCTTCCATTGGAATTCTTAAAGAATGAAAAGATGGAATTATTAATAAAAGCTGAGGCTAATGAAGCAGGATATGACAAAAAAAATATTAGTCTTGAAATTAGAAATCTGCAATTAGAGAGATGCAAAAGAACGTATGCTGAGGGCAAAAAAAGATTAATAGAGGGTATGTGCGTTGAAAAATTATTCTGCGAGGGTTGTAAATATGCTGTGGAATGCGAAAAGGTTTGGGAAGAAAAATTCCTAACAAATGCGGAAAGCATTCATGCGGCTACTCCTGAATATGCATATAGAGAATACCATCCAACTGAAATTTGCGAAGAAGAATAATCCTACTTTTCAAATAGAGGATATGAGGTAAAAGCTATTATTCCGCATAAACCTGCAGTAATATCCGGTAAATGCAAAAAGTTGAGTAATGCGGTAGCTAATGCAGCAGTAATACATAAAGAAGCCATTGTAAAAATAAGTTTGCTAATTTTCCTTTTTATTTCCAAATTAGAAACTCTTCTGCGCAGGTCTACAAGCACATAAAGCATTTTTATTGTAACAACAACGCAAAGCAGTATCCACACATAATCTAAAATATTATACTCCAAAACATATAGTCCATTTATTAGCTCTACTTGTTGAAATGGAAATCTTAAAAAATTAAATATTGTTGGCAAAGAAGCTATAAAATAATCAACACTTGTGCATCTCTCAACCAAAACATATCCAGAAAGATAGAAGAAGCCCACCATTAAGCCTATAGAAAGCATAGCTAATGCATAAAACAAATGTGCCATTTCTATTGAAAAAGAAAATGCAAACATAAAATCAAAAAAGCTCCAGCAC
>CAYLVV010000092.1:0-3105 GCA_964387215.1 uncultured archaeon | reverse complement strand
AAAGTTAAAGGAAGATCAACTAAAAAAAGTATTTGAAATAGTGCAGAAATATTTGGATAAGAAGTGATAAGAAATGAATGAGGAATATGCAATTGTATTGGATTATCTGCCAAAAGGAAAGGCTCATGCATTTAAGCAGGAGCCGATTGCGCAAGTTATAGGCACAGACTATTTTACTTTGCTTGAGGTAGTCCCAAAAAGAGAATTAAAAATTCAGGAAAAAGTTTATATTGGAAAAGAAAAAAGAGAGGCTATTGAAAGAGTAAAAAGGAGAATTTCTTATAAGCAATTAACTGCAAATGCCCAAGCAGAATTAGAGAAAGCTATAGAAACTATTGTTGAAGAAAAAAAAGATAAATTTTTGAAGTTTTATAATGAATCTGTTGCAATAACTATTAAACTCCACCAGCTTGAGCTTTTGCCGGGTTTAGGAAAAAAACACTTAATGGATATTCTTGCAGAAAGGGAAAAAAAGCCTTTTAGCTCATTTGAGGATATTTCCACAAGAGTTAAATTGATGCCGGATCCCAAAAAAGCAATAGTAAAAAGGATAGTAATGGAGCTACAAGGAGAAAATGTTAAATATTATCTATTTGTAAGGCCATTTAAGCCTAGACCAAGATTTGGATATAGAAGGGTGTAATTTTTGAAGAGGCTTTTTAATGAGTTATGCAATTTGATGATAAAATATTCTTTTAAACCTGAAAAAAAACTCGCACAATATTTTTTAGTTGATGAGAAAGTAATTAATTTTTTGGTTGAAAATGCTAAAATAAATAAGAATGATATTGTTGTTGAAATCGGTGCTGGATGTGGTTTTATTACCAGAGAATTAATTAAAAAATGCAAGAAGCTAATAGCCTATGAGGTAGATGAAAAGCTACAAAATTTATTAAAGGAAGAATTTAAAGATTATAAAAATTTTGAGCTAAGAGGCAATTTTTTAAAAAGTGAAAAATTAGAGTGTAATAAAGTAGTGGGCTCTTTGCCTTATAATATTTCTTCAGAAATTATGTATATGTTGTTTGATGCAAATTTTGATTTAGCATTATTGATAGTGGATGATGAGTTTGCTGAAAAATTAACAAGCTTTGAAGGAATGCCGAATTATACAGCAATAACTGTATTAACTCAATATTTTTTTGATATTAAAATACTAAAAAAAATTCCAAAGGAATCTTTTTTTCCTGTACCAAAAACAAATTCTATACTGCTAAAACTTAAAAAGAGAAAATTTAAAATAGAAGCTAAAAATGAGAAGAAATTTATTATTTTTATAAAAACTCTATTCTATTTCAAAAATAAAAATTTAAGAAATGCATTAAATTTAGCTTATAAAAAATTAAATAGGAAAATTGATTTAGAGAAAATAGAATCTAAATTGGAAAAATATTTAGATGAAAAGGTTATACTTCTTCCAATTTCTTCCTTAGTAAAAATATTTAACTCTCTTGAATTTTAGCGCTTTTTCTTTTTTGCCTTCTTTGCTTTGGCTTTTTTCTTTACTTTTTTAGTTTTCTTAACCTTCTTAGCTTTTACTTTCTTTGCCTTAATTTTTTTCTCTGCTGCTTTGCTGCGAACTTCTTTTTCTAGCATATCCAACCTTTCTACTAGCATATCCACCTCTAGCACCAGATCCTGTACAGCATTAATGGTTTTATCCACAAAACCAACTATAACTCTTTCATCGCTTTCATCCACGAATTTATGGTCCAATAAGTCCATTAAATCTAACTTTAGTTCGCTTAATTTCCTACGAACATCCATTATTCCCATTCTTTCACCCCTGTTATTTTTTGATGAATAAGAGCAAACTTATATTTATAAATTACTCTTTTCCCGACTCATTTTAGAGTCAATAGAATTCCATAAAAAAATGGTTTTTCTAAGAGTGGTTTTATTAAAAATATGTTTATAGAAGGAAAGACTGAAATAATATTTTCCAAGAAGGAATGGTAATTTTCTCTTATTCTCCTTTATATCTTCTTAATATAATTCTATGCAGCTCAATTGGTGCTTCTGAAATTGCAACAGATTTGGCAACCTCCAATTTTTGCTTATTTTCAGCATAAATAGTAAATAAGGGTTGATCTTCCTTTATTTTTTGGCCTTCTTCCACATGCAGCATTACTCCTGCTTTTTTATCAGCAGGTGCTCCAGCAATTCTCGCAATATTTGCAAGCTTTCTTACATTAATTCTGCTTATTTCTCCTTCCTCTTCAGCATTAATAGTATAGCTTAATTCTGCATAAGGAATTTCTTTGCTGCTGAATATACTGCCGCCTTGTGCAGCAATAATTTCCTGCATTTTCTTTAAAGCCTTTCCAGAAGTCAAAATTTGTTTTGCTTTATAAAAGCCTTTTCCAGGTTCACATTCTCCAACTAATTCAAATAGCACTCCTGCTAATTCGCAAGCTTTTTGAGCAAGATTATCAAAAATTTTGCCTTCCAAAGTTTCCAAAACATATTTTGCCTCTAATGCTGCACCAAATGCATTTCCACAAGGTTCAGTGCCATCAGTAATAACAGCCTCAACCTTAATACCTAATTCTTTTCCAGTGCTAATAAATTTTTCAGCTAACTTTTTAGCAGTTGCAGTATTCTTAACTTTTACATCTGGGCCTACTGGCAAATCAATTACTGCATATTCTGCACCAACACTTGCTTTTTTTGCCATTACGCTTGCAACAATTTGTCCGGGAGGATCTATTGAAAGAGGATGTTCAACCTTTATTATTTTGTCATCAGCAGGAGCTAATTCAACTGCGCCACCCCAGCAGATTACACCACCAACCTTCTCAGTAATTTCCTTTATTTGTTCAATGCTTAAATTTACAGGAGCTAATACTTCCATTGCATCAGCTGTTCCAGCAGCAGAAGTTATACTTCTGCTTGAAGTTTTGGGCATATAATAACCAGCGCTAGCAATAATAGGTACAACAATCATAGTAACTCTACCATTTATGCCACCAATGCAATGTTTATCCAAAACAGGGCCTTTATCAAGCTTTATTCTCTTTCCATATTCCAACAAGCTTTTTGTCATTGCAATTGTTTCTTTTAGATTAAATCCATGAATATAAACAGAAGTCATGAATGCAGATA
>CAYLVV010000091.1:0-3139 GCA_964387215.1 uncultured archaeon | reverse complement strand
AGCATTTTGAATCGGTTTACGGAAAACAAAACTTGCCAAAAATCCAGAACACAGGCATAAGATGAATGCTATTACAATAGATGATATTTTTAATATGCTTAATGCGCTTACAATCCATTTTTTGGCTTCCAATTCTTCATTTGCGCCGATTAGCTTTGGAACTTTAAAATACACTGCTCCGCATAGTCCCAAGTCTGCAAATATTACCAAAAAGCTTGCAAATGAAATTATAAATGAATATAAACCAAATTCTTCACTTGTTAGCATTCTTGTTAAAAAGACGGTTAGTATAAAAGAATTGAGTTTAAATAGCCAAATTAATGCGGATTTAAAGCTTAAGTTTAGTGAAAACTTCTTCCTCGTTTGTGTAGAAAAAAATATTTTGTAAATTTTTTCTTTTAAAAGCTTTAACATTTAGAAATTGGATATTTGCCTTTTAAAAAACTATTAATTCAAATACAAAACAAATATCTTACTATTTTTTTAAAAAAGTTTCTATACTCCTCTAATTTATGATTAAAGATAGCATAATTACAATTATTAACATAATAAAGCACTCTTTGAAACGAAAGCTATTCTGGTTACTTCCAATCATAGTTGCGCTGCTTCTACTCTCAATTTTGATTATTTTGGCTGAAACTGGGGTTGCGCCTTTTATATACCCTTTAATATAAGGTGATATTTTGCTTGGACAAATTAGGAATATTTTGAGGCAGATAGGGAATTTCCAATGTAGAATTATTTTAACAATTTCCCAATTTTCAATTTTATTACCGTTCCTATTTTTAGGAAAACTATCAGTCAGATTTAGGGATGGCTGGGTTGAAGCAGAACAAGTAAAGGAGAGGGATTTAGAGGTCGAATAGACTATGCGCATATTAGGTATATCATGCTGGTATCACGATTCAGCAGCGGCATTAATTGATAATGGTTACATAGTTGCAGCAGCGCAAGAGGAACGTTTTACTGGAAAAAAGCATGATTCGTCTTTTCCTATAAATGCAATTAAATTTTGTCTCTCGAAGGCAAAAATAAGTGCAGCAGATTTGGATTATGTGGTTTTTTATGAAAAGCCTTCATTGAAACTAGAGCGTATCCTTTCTTCTATTGCAAAGTTTTTTCCGAAATCATGGAGGCTGTTTAACGAATTTGCTATTTCTTGGCTAGGTGAAAAACTTTGGATAAGGGCAAGAATCACAAAAGAACTTGGAATTACATCGAAAAAAATTTTGTTTGTCCCGCATCATCTTTCACATGCAGCAAGTTCCTTTTTTTGTTCACCTTTTGAAGAAGCAGCATTTTTAACCATAGATGGAGTAGGCGAATGGGCTACTACTACTTATGGGATTGGATATAGTAGTTTTAAGGACGGATCGCAGAATGAACTCAAAATACTGAAAGAAATACACTTTCCTAATTCTTTGGGGTTGCTATATAGTGCCTTTAGTGCCTTTACGGCATTTTTGGGATTTAAAGTTAATAATGGGGAATATAAAGTAATGGGCCTTTCTCCATACGGAAAACCGACATATTCAGATATGATTAAAGAGAAGCTAATTAAAATAAATAGCGACGGCAGTTTTAAGATAAACACAAGATATTTTAAATATCCATATACGCCAGATGCTACTTTTGGTAAAGAATTTGTAGAGCTGTTTGGTCCACCAGGCCCTCCTAAAAGCTGGAAAGAGTTTGATCAAAGATTTGCTGATATAGCAGCAAGTATCCAAAAGGTTACTGAAGAAGTTATGATCAAGCTTGCTAATAAAGTGTACCAAGAAACTGGGCAAAAGAATTTGGTAATGGCAGGTGGTGTTGCTCTTAATAGTGTAGCCAACTACAAAGTACTTTGCGAAACGCCTTTTGAAAATATTTATATACAACCAGCAGCAGGGGATGCAGGTGGTGCTTTAGGAGCAGCGCTTTATGTTTATCATGTGCTTTTAAAAAGAAAGCGAAAACTCATTTTGGAGCATCCAAATCTTGGTGCTGAGTATAGTGAAAAAGATATAGAGATTTTTTTAGAGACACATAACATCACTTACGAAAAATTAAGTAAGAGAGATGTTGCTTGTGCAGTTGCGGAAGATATTAAAAAAGGAAAAATAGTGGGATGGTTTCATGGGAGATTTGAGTGGGGTCCCAGAGCGTTGGGTCACCGTAGCATTTTATGTGATCCGAGATCAGAAAGAATGAAACATATATTAAATGCAAAGATAAAGTTTAGAGAAGAATTTAGACCATTTGCGCCCTCTGCCATACTTAATGAAGCATGCACTCTTTTTTCTCTACCAGCGAACTATGTTGAGCATTATCCTTTGAGATTTATGCTTTATGTAGTTAATGTTATTAAACCAAAATTATTAGGCGCAGTTACACATGTGAATGGTACGGCCAGACCTCAACTTGTAGAGAAGAGCAACAATGAAGTTTATTATAATATTATTGAAAATTTCTATGAGTTCGTAGATGTTCCTGCAATAGTAAATACATCTTTTAACTTGAAAGGCGAACCAATAGTAAATTCACCAGATCAAGCATTTTCAACTTTTAGTAGGAGTGGAATGGATGTTTTATATTTGGAAAGATTCAAAGTCACAAAATCAATTAATTAAAATTCTGGTTATACTTATTGTAGTTTTAATATTAGGGGAGATATTTGCATTTTTATTTTATCAGATCAAAGTGGACGAAAGAATTGCAAGCCCTTCTTATAAAAATAAAGATGAAGCAAAACTATTGCTAAAAGAAAACGATAGACAATTTAGATACTCTTCCTATAACATATGGCGGAAGAAAGCTTGGAGAGGCAAATTTGTTAACATCGATGTCAATGGGTTAAGAAAAACATGTTACTGCAAGTGTAGAAGTAACTATAAGAAAGTATTTATTTTTGGAGGATCAACAGTGTTTGGATCTTTGGTCAGTGATTGCGATACTATACCATCTATTTTATCTAAATTTTTAAACGAAAATACAGATCAAAATTTTTGCGTTTTTAACTTTGGAGAATCTGGATATGTTGGATTTCAAAATCTTATAACATTGGAAAAGGAACTATCAAAGGGAAACATTCCGGATATTGTTATTTTTTATGACGGTTTTAATGACATATTTGTTTCATTAGAGGAAGGGTTGG
>CAYLVV010000090.1:0-3142 GCA_964387215.1 uncultured archaeon | reverse complement strand
AAGGCATTTGAAGAATTTAATCTTCCAAAACCCAATTTTTATTTAGGAGTGGGCTCTGGCACCCATGCGGAACAAACAGGATTAGCAATGATCAAAACAGAAAAAGTCCTTTCAAAACTAAAAAATAGCATAGACTATGTTATAGTATACGGGGATACAAATTCAACTTTAGCAGGAGCACTTGCAGCTATTAAGCTTCACATTCCTATTATCCATATAGAAGCCGGCCTAAGAGAATGTGATTTAAGAATTCCTGAAGAAGTAAACAGAGTTCTTACTGATCACATATCTTCAATCTTATTTCCACCAACTCATTCTGCACTTAAAAATCTCGAAAAAGAGAACACCCCTGGCAAAATTTTCTTAGTTGGAGATATAATGGTGGACTCTTTGCATGAGACCCTAGAATTTCTGAAAAAGAATAAACCAACTCTTAATTTTGACCTTCCTAATAGATATATCTTATTAACACTTCATAGACAAGAAAATGTAGATAATCCTGAAATATTAAAAAAAGTTCTATATGCCATTAAAATGTCCAAAAAAATATTTCTTTTTCCAATGCACCCTAGAACAAAAAGAAGACTTGAGGAGTTCAGACTTAAGCTGCCAGAAAATGTAAAAGTCATCCCACCAGTGAATCATTTAACTTTTATATATCTTCTTCAAAATGCTGAAGGCGTTGTTACAGATTCAGGTGGGATACAAAAGGAAGCATTTTTATTGCATAAAAAATGCATTACTGTAAGACACGTAACAGCTTGGATTGAGACAATTGAATGCAATGCCAATGCGCTTGTAAATCCGTTTAATCCACAAAATACTTTTGTAGATAATTTTTTGAAATGCCTTTCTTCAATCGATGATTATTCAAATACCATTTGGAAAAATAGCATATTTGGAGACCTTGGAGTATCAAAACGCATGTTAGAGGTGCTAAAGAAATATGAAAAAACCTAAACAAAAAATTCTAATGGTTGCAGCAGTAGATTTCCCTCCGGATCCAAGAATTGAAAGAGCGATGTTGGCAGCTTCAGAGTTAGGGTATGACGTCAGTTTGCTTTGTCTAAAAGGCAATGGCTCAAGAACTTGGAAGAAATTCAGAATTTTTAGGCTTCCTTTTTCGGAATTTGAATCTTTCTTGCCGAAACCGTTTTGTTGGATCTTGGACTATTTGTTCTTTCTTTTATTCGGAACCTTAGCAACATATGTTCTCACTATTATTTACAGATTTAAAATAGTTCACTATCATAATCCGCCTGATTTTAATGTAATTTTTTTAGCACCTTTAAAGCTACTTGGAGTTAAATTAATTTATGATGCCCACGAGGTTACATATATTCTTGCCCAAAGTCGCTTACCTTCCAGCTTAGTTTCTACAATACTTATAGAGATTTTGAAATTTTTCCAATTTCTTGCAATATATACATCCGATGTTACAATTACTGTTAATGCAATAGCTAAAAACTATTTGAGAAAATTGTGTAAAAAAAGAGAGATATTTATAATAGAAAATATTCCTTACCCTTTTTCTATCCCAGAAGAGAATGAGACTCCTAATACTTTCATTTATGCAGGTGCTCTGCTTAAAGATAGAGACATTTCTACTTTGTTAGAGGCGTTTGAAAAATTACAAAGAGAGCATAAAAATGCACATTTATGGATCGTCGGTGGTGTCCGTCCTTTGTCAACCTCATCTCTTAATATTAAATTTTTTAAAAAGCAACCACATGACAAAGCACTCCAATTAATTGCAAAAGCTTCAGTAGTTGTGCTTTCAGCAGCAGATAATGCTGTAAATAGAATTGGTGCTTCCAATAGAGCTTATGAAGCAGCATATATGGGAAAAGCAATAATAGCAGCAGATCTTCCTGGTTTTAAGAGTATACTAGGAAATTCATGCATATACTATACTCCGGGGGATATAAACTCTCTCTTAGAGGCTATGAAATTTTTAATCAACAACAAAAATGTTAGAATTTACAACCAGAAAGTAAAAAAACACTTCGCAAAGCATTATTCTTGGGATAATATAAAATTTACTTTTGAAAGAATATATGGTGAGTAAATGTCTCTTAAAGAAAAAATTCAAAATAAAACTGCTACAATTGCTGTTATCGGCCTTGGCTGGATGGGCTTGCCGATTGCAGCCATTTACGCAAACACAGGTTTTAATGTTATTGGTTACGATATTAACCAAAAACTCGTTGATGAAATAAACAATAAAACACTTAAAAGAAAGGAAGAGCAACTTCATGAAATTTTGGAAAAGACTGTTGGAAAGAATTTTTATGCAACCTCAGACGCAAACGAATTAGCAAAAGCAGATATATTCTCTGTCATAGTTCCTCTAATAATTAAAGAAGATAAAAGCCTTGATTGGAGCGCAATAGATAATGCAATCAGTACAATTGCAGAAAAAATGAAAGAAAAAGCTCTGATAATAATCCATACAACCATGCCAATTTATGGTGTTAGAAATCACATAAAGCCGCTCTTAGAAAAAAGCGGAAAAAAATTTTTCCTTGCTTACTCCCCTATAAGAGCAATGACTCCTCATGCAATACCAGATATGGTTGAAAAATATCCTAGAATAATAGGTGCGATCGATGAGGAAAGTTTAGAGTTAATGGAAGAGCTACTCAAAACCTTCTTTAAAAATGAGATAATAAAAATGAAACTCGAGGAGGCTGAGGCTACAAAATTATTTGAAGTGATTTACAGAGATGTAAACATTGCTTTGGCAAATGAACTTTCTGTTTATTGTGATCAATTAAGCTTAAATTATGAAAATATAAGAAAAGCAGCAAATACTTTAATCTTTTGTAATCTTCATTATGCTGGCCCAGGTGTAGGAGGCCATTGCCTCCCTGTGTATCCTTATCTTTTGCTTAATAATGTAAAAGAGTTCCCTCCTTTTGGCCTTATTAGAAAGGCTCGGGAAATAAATGATTGGAAGCCGATCTATATAGTGGATAAATTTGAAGAAAAGTGGAAAAAGAAAGGAGAAAAGCCCAAAAAAGTGGCGGTTTTGGGTTTTGGGTATAGGCCAGAAATAGGTGAGATAAGATTTTCTCCTGCAATAACAATTGCAAAGGAACTTAAAAGAAGAGGATATGATGTATTAGTTTGCGACCCATAT
>CAYLVV010000089.1:0-3167 GCA_964387215.1 uncultured archaeon | reverse complement strand
AGTGGATTTTTATTTCTGCTGCATGGGAAGTAAGCTGCAATATAGTTTGTGTTTTCTGGATTAAACTTTTTACTCATTTTTGCATAAGTTAAAAATGAGCCTAACTGGTTTGCATAATCAATATCAATAATAACGTGTGTTGGATAGGGCTTATAAATTTTTAAAATTTCTAATGCAGAATTTTCATCTTCAGCAAATAAAAATCTTGCAAAGTCTTGGTTAGGCTCTTGGTATTGATTTCTATTATCTGTTGTGACCTTCTTTTCCGCTATTAAAGTTAACCAATGGCCTTCATCCCACCAATTAAAGAGTCTTGTTTTATTTGAATCCATGTTTTTTTCCATCCAATATAAAGCTTCTTTCCATCCAGTATTAAGCTCAATATGCGGAACTTTTTGTGTAACAAATATGCTTGCACTGCCAACTGCTAACAAACAAAAGAAAATTAATATTGTTGTTGAGAAACCTTTCTCTAATTTTCCTGCTTTTTTTGAAAATTCCAAAAACTCATTTAGTACTACTGCTCCTGCTGCTGCAATCGGCAAACCAAATACATAAGTGAATTTTAATTTTGTCCACGCCATTACAAAACAGAGCAATAACCAAGCTAAGCCCAAAGAATCAAAATTATTTGGTTTTGTATAAAGCCTATACGCGTAAACAAAAAATCCAGCAATAGCTAATAATATTAAGGCATTATATTTAATTCCGAAATAATGCTTTCCTGGGCTTTCTTCTCCAACAAAAGATGCTGTGCTTGTTGCGGCTAATCTCTGTATATTTTCTTGGCTTATTGGTAAATATTTTCCAATATAGCTACCTAAAACCGGAACAAATCTATGATCATTCATTATTGCGATCGGAATTAAAATAATTAGCAAAATTCCCACTACAGAGAGAAATTTATAATACTCTTTTTTTTCAGCTCTATGCCACCAAAGAACAATTAAATGTATAGGAATAAAAATGAGCATTATAGTTGGTATCATCAAATACATTTTCCAGCTAAAAAGCATACATACTGAGAAAATGCCTGCTAATGCTGCATAAATAAATATTTTTTTATTTGGCCATTCTTCCTTTAAAGCCTTTATTATAAAAATAAATGCTAAAATCATCCAAATAAATCCAAAGCTGTCTTCTTCAAGAAAACCGCTTAGTGTTCTATAAACAAAGCTCGGCACTAATGCAGCAAAGAATCCCATTAATAGGCCAACTCTTTTATTTAAGGCAGCTTTTCCAAGAAAGTACATTAATACGCAAATAATTGCTCCGTATAAAGCAGGAAGAATTTTTGCAAGTAAAATGAGGAGTTGTTTATTATAAGGGGCAAATAAAAACAAAATTTTATATAATATTGCGGAAGTATACCAAAAAATAAATGCATTAAATTCTTTTCCAAAGGTTACATCATCCCTATAATAATAGCCAAGAGGGTCTTTTTCAGGAAGCTGAAAATCCTTTACAACATAGCCAATTACTCTTGTATGAAAATAGGAATCAAAACCAAAAAGAAGCTCGTATTTCATTAAATGCGCCCTTGATGCAAAGCCCAAAATGAAAATTAGAAGTACTATAAAAATTTCTTTTAATCTTTCTTTGTTCTGCATTAAATTTTGTATCTGCATTTGAGAAAGAGAGTAATAAAAAGTTTAAAAATGGTTAGCAGCGTCCTGGTGGTTCCCTCCTAAGAGAGTACCACTACGGCGCTGGCGGACTTAACTTCCGGGTTCGGAATGGGACCGGGTGTTTCCCCGCCGCTATGGCCGCTAACCAAAAGAATTGTAAAAAGAAAAGAATAAAAAATTAATAGTATTTAATGCGCTTTGCGCTTTTTATAATTCTTAAAGCTTCTTGAATTCCTTTTTTAAGTAATGCTTCCCTCTTTGCACCAGCGCAAATTACTTTTCCATTTTTGAAAAGCAGTAATGTTACTTTTGGATCCATTATTCTTAATATTGCTCCTGGAAATTGCTCTGGCTCATATTCAACATTTTCTAGTTCTATTGCTTGGCTGAATATATCCAGATTCATACCTAAATCTGCTGTTGCTACTAAGTTTACAACTTCATATTTTACTTTTCTTAAAACCCTCACATTTTTTTGTATTCCGTGTATTAATTTACTTGCTTTTTTAATTCCTGCTTCAATTTCTTTTTCTGATGCAGCTCCAGAACAAATTACTTTTCCATTTTTAAAAAGCAACATACTTACCTTTGGCTCATGTAGTTTTAATATTGCTCCTGGAAATTGCTCTGGCTCATATTCAACATTTGGGATAGAAACTGCTAAGTTGTAAAGGTCTAGTGTAGCATTTAATGATGCCGAAGCAACTAAATTTACAATTTGATACTTTATTCTTTTGGATTTAACTTTTTTAGGTTTTTTAACTTTTTTTATTTTTTTAACCTTCTTAACCCTTTTTTTTGCAGCCAAAATTTCAACCTCCTAGCTGTTTCTTGATTTATAAAGGAACCGCAAAGTTTTTAAATACCATTTAAAAACAACTTATACATAGCTTCTTATTTATAAACATTTTTGAATTAAAATTTAAGTGAGAATATGCCAAATAAAAAATCAAAAGGAAAAAGAGCAAAAACAAGAAAAAAAATTTCAAAAGCTAAAAAGCTTACAATTAATGATTTACTTAGAGAATTTTCTATAGGACAAAAAGTAGCAATTTGTATAAATGCCTCTATGCATAAAGGAATGCCATTTAGAAGGTTCCATGGATTGGCTGCAGAAATTATAGGCAAACAGGGAAATTGTTATGTGTGCGAATTTTACGATGGGAATAAGTTAAAGAGAATAATTACACATGCAGCACATTTAAAACCACTAAAGCCCTAGTTTTTAAGGTTTGAAAAAAGAAGGAGGTTGCATTAAATGATAGGTAAGGAATTAATTGAAAAAAAGCCAATAACATTAAGAGAGGTTAGAGATTTACTGAAAGAGGTAAAAAGTAAAAATGCTGAATTAAGCTATGAGCAAACTACAACTTTGGAATATGCAACAAAATTTGCAAAACTTACAAAGGCAAAGGAAGAAAAGCTGATAAAGGAATTAAAAGAGATTCCAGAAATTGAGGAAGAATTTATCATTAAAGTAGTTGATATTATGCCTGATGAGTTTGAGATATTAAAAGCAATAGCATATAAAAATTCAAA
>CAYLVV010000088.1:0-3167 GCA_964387215.1 uncultured archaeon | reverse complement strand
ATGTATTAATAATATGTTTGCCATAGTTATTGCAAATAAAAAAATGTTTTTTAAGGTTCTCAGTAATGGAAATTTAGTAAATTAAGTTTATTTAAATTTATAAAAGAAAAATTAGTAATGAAAATTGCAATTTCTTGTGTAAAATGTAAGGGCAGGTTGTGGTGCGGTAAAGAGTATTGTCCAATTTTATATAGCTTCAAAATTAAAACTAAAATTTTTAATGAGGGGAAGAAACATTTTGAGGGTTATTCTTTGCCAGAGCTATTAGTTGGCTGGAGAGATTATCCTGGAGTTAAAGTTTTTACTCTTGCTGCAGAAGAAAAAAATTTGAAAAGTGAAGAAGAATTATTTGGTTTGAAAGCCGAAGAAATTATTAGGCAGAGAACATCAATGTTTAGCGGCGGGAAGAGATGGAATGTAAAGAAAAGGCTTGAAAAAAGAATGCAGGAGTTAGCATTATCTAAAAAAATAACTGCAGTAGATATGGAGTTTGAGAAAATTTTGAAACCTATGATGGTGTTTGATAGTTATGCTGCGCCAACACCTTTAAATGCCAAATTAAAAAATTTAGAATTAGCGGAAGAACCTAAAATTCCAAAAATTGTGGAAAAATTAAGTACTGAGCCTATAAAAGCCAATGAAGGTTTGGAGATGCTTTATGAGAAAAATTTTGAAATTAGTTATATAAGCAGGATTTTTTCATCCGGAATTTTGGGAATTGAAAAAAGGTTAGTGCCTACGAGATGGTCGATTACAGCGGTAGATGATATTATCGGAAAAAATTTAATTGAAAAAATTAAAGAATTCAAAATTATAGAAAATTTTTGGATATTTGAAAATTCTTATTTGGGTAATAAATTTTTAGTTTTGTTATTGCCTAGGGAATGGAGTTTTGAATTGTTAGAATGTTGGTATAAAGGCTCATTGTGGCAAAATGCTGATGATGAAGTAAACCAAGATCATGAGTTTTTTAGCGGAAGGAAGAGTTATGCTGAAAATACCTCTGGAGCGTATTACGCATCAAGGTTAGCTGTGGTAGAATATTTATGCAGAATAAAAAAACAAGCTGCGGCAATTATATTTAGGGAAATAAGTAATGAATATAATATTCCTTTGGGAGTTTGGGTTATCAGAGAAAGTGTAAGAGATGCATTGGGAAAGGGGGTAAAAGAAAAATTTGATAATTTAAAAGAGGCTTTGGAATTTATTGGGAGAAAATTAGATACAAATATTAAAAATTGGACTGCAAAAAGTAAGCTTCTTGACAGATTTAAGAATCAGAGAAGAATTTTGGAATTTATAAAGTAGTTATTGTTATGCTAAATCTGCAATTAGTTTGGCCTAATCCCCAACATTCATACTCACTAACAGCAATATTTGGACTTTTTATAAATTCTTCAAATGCTCCTCGCAAAATTGTCCTTTCTAACTCGCAATAAGGTTCATTAATTGGTGGCAAACCTGCATAAATACAGCCCTCTATCTTTGCATCAAATTTAGTAGGTGACAATTTTTCAAATTTTACAATGCCAAGTTTTTCATTTTTAAAAAATTTTGAAATTTCCAAAAACAATTTATCTATATTTTTAGGCTTATTTTCCTTCACAATATTTCTTCCTAAAAATAAGCCAACCATTGCAAGCACTCTCTCGGAATTAAAAACCCCCAACAATTCTCTAACAGCCAATCTTAGTTTTAAAAATAAATGAAATCTTCTATAGACTTCAATATCCCTTGCTTGGATTATTTTTTGCAGACTTTCTAAATTTAATTCTTCTTTTATTTTGCTTAATGCAACCTCTTCAGGTTTAATTCTTAATTTAAATTTTTTCTTTAATTCATTAGCAATTTGTTGAATTTTTAATGCAGCAATCCCTGAAATCTCATCAATATTTATGGAGGGCTCCATTGAAAATGTTCTTATAAAGCCGGAAGGCATTATTAAAATGCCTAATTTTCCAAATCTTCCAAAAAGAAGATTAGTATGTGGTAATTGCTTAATTCCCGGTAGCTTTACTTTTTTAATGTCAATTGGCTTTCCCAAATAGTAAAGGAAAGAATTAGCTTCCATTTTATCATTCCTCATATAATATTTGCTCTTCCGGGAAAACCTCTATTCCACTGGAAGTTATATTCATTGGCACAATTTTATTAGAATGATTCATACCTCGCATTTTTATAATTTCTAAGCCTCTTACTCTGTTAAATTTTTGCTGCAAATTATAAAGCATAATAATTCCATCAACAACAAAATGCTCTATACTAAATCTAATATCTCTTCTTTCAGAGGAAGGAAATTCGTGAGTCATTAATGTTGTAGATTTGAATTTTCCCAAAAAATCTAAAATATTTAGAATTCTTCTTCTAAACTCAAAATCGTCTTTAAAGAATAATCTCAGCACGGTTCCAGAATCGATTGCAATTCTTTCAATGTTTTTTTCACAAACTGATTCCTGTAATAAATCCATCAAATATCTGTAATCATAATTTTCAATGCGTAAAATTTGGATTGTTTTATTTTTTATAAATTCAGGAAACTTTTTCCAGGTAAAGCTTTTGCTTATAAGCTCATATAATTTTTGCGGAGATTCTTCTAAAGAGAAAAATAGGCCAGACTCATTTTTTAATGCTCCTCTATAGAGGAATTCCATAGCTAAGGTTGTTTTTCCTGTTCCTGGGCCACCGCTTACTATAATCGTTCTTCCTTTTGGTATACCACCACCAAGCATTCCATCTAAACCTTTAATTCCAGTTTTTAAAAGTTCCAAAGGCATGTTGAAAATAAGAAAAAGGAGTATTTATTTTTTTCTATTTTGCTTTTAGATACTTATGGTTGATTGCATTAAAAACTGAAAAGTTTGCAGCAATATAAAAAATTGATTTTGAAATTAATTCTGTAGAAAAACCACCTAAAGCATAAAATATTAAAGCTATTAGAAGCAACAAAAGCTTTCTATTTTTTGTTTTGATGTAGAGATATATATATGATAAAAAAACTACTAATGAAAGTGTATAGAAAAATAATCGGAATAATGGAATTTTGAAAAAATTATTGAATAATGAAAATGCTATTAAACCTATAGCAAAATAAAAATAGAAAAAGGTTGCATAAGGAATATTTAGGATAAATAATAATAATAACACAATAAAACCTAAAAGAACAATTA
>CAYLVV010000087.1:0-3204 GCA_964387215.1 uncultured archaeon | reverse complement strand
GATGCTGAGGCTGCAAAATTTATTGCAAAGCTCAAAGCATTTGTGCCAAAATATGTAAGGATAATGCGCATTCAGAGGGATATTTCTGCTAAAGTAATTGCAGCAGGAGTGAAAGCAAGCAATTTAAGGCAGCTTGTTCAAAAAGAAATGGAAAGAATGCATATAAAATGTAAATGTATAAGATGCAGGGAGGCTGGTTTAAAAGCATATAAAGAAAATTTGAAGAATTTGCTGGATGAAATGGAAATTACTATTACAAAATATAATGCTTCAAACGGAAAAGAGTATTTTATAGCTGCTGAGAATTTAGGCAAAGATGTTTTATTCGGATTTATAAGGTTGAGGATTCCTTATAAGCCATTCCGCAAAGAGCTGAGCAAAAAAAGTGGTTTAGTTAGAGAGTTGCATGTTTATTCAGCAGCTCTGCCATTGGGCAAAAAACCTTCTGCAGAGCTTTTAGAATTTCAGCATAAGGGGATTGGAAAAATGCTGCTAAAAAAGGCTGAAGAAATTGCTGCTGAAGAGGGGATGAAAAATATTAGAATTCTTTCCGGGATTGGGGTAAGAGAATATTATAGAAAGTTAGGCTATAAGCTAGTAGGAGCTTATATGGGAAAGAAACTTTAGAGCTTTAATAAAATATTAATTATAGGAATGCGATTCCAATAAATCTATTAAGTTTTTGGAATCAAATTCCTGTTAGTTTAAATCTCAGCAATGCAGCAATGCCGCCCAAAGCATTCAGTCTTTTTCCAGCCTCATGCTTCTCAGAAATTATCTGTATTTTCGCTCCCTGCTTTTCCGCATCCTCAAGCATCTTCTCAATTTCTTCCTCTTTTAGTAAATCCTCCAAAACTATTAACTCGGAAACCGCACCGTAGCTTATTGCTTTTTTTACTTCTTCCTTAGCTATTGCAACCTTTCCGTCTTTAGAAAGTTCCTCAAAAAATTTTCCAACAATAGCCGTCTCTTTTACAATCTCATATTCTTTTAGTATCTTTGCAGCAAAGCCCCTCCTCATCAGCTCGCTTAAGCCTGTTTTTCCTGTATGATGCAGGTTCTGAACAAAAATTTTTTTATTCAGCTTATTTTCCGTAAAGAAATTCTTTAATTTTTCTTTAATAAAGCCCGGTCCGCAAATAACAACCATTTCCTCAGGTCTTCTTTTAACGGCATCTAAAATTTCTCTAAAATATTTTGATTCATACTCCTGAGGCTGCATTTTTCCGCTTTTTCCAGAGCCTATAAGCATTAACTCCTCAGTCTTAAACTCACTAATTAAAGCTATTAATGCGGATTCATCATCTAAAATTATTGCTAAGCATTTCTCTTTGCTTTTGGGTTTTGCATATTTATCCAAAAGTTGCAAAATGTAATTTGTTATTTTTTGCTTTTGCAATGTGAATTTTTTTCCAATAGTGATGCTTATAGTATGCTCAGCCCCTATCTCAAGAAATTCCTTAGGCTTACCTTCCTTTATAATACCTAAAACCCTTAAAGCTTCTTCATATGGTGCAAATTCAGCTTTTAAGACCTCTATTTCCAAAAACATTTTTTGCTTAAAACTCTCATGCTCAAGCTTAATTTTTCTCTCTGTTGATGCTTTAAGTAAGTCTCCTTTTTGTATAATTTTTTCCAAATGCCATAAATCCTCTAAACTTTGAGGCAGTATCTCAAGCACATTATTTTTAAAGTCCTTTTTCAGAACTTTCATAAAAGAACAAGAAAAAGAGTATTTAAAATTCAATCTATATCCTTATATTGAAAGTTAAGTTAAAGTTAAGTGTAAAACTTAACGATTCGTTAAGTTATCGTTAAGTTTAAAAATAAAAACAAACTATAGTACATATATGAAAATTGAAGAATTATTCAGGCTTATTAAAGAGGGGGAATCCCAAAAGGTCGAATTCAAAAGAAAGGCAAAAAATCTTGCAGAAGAAATCTCTGCATTTGCCAATACCGGCGGCGGATTTATCATAATAGGTGTTAATGATGAAGGAATACCCATTGGATGCAACGTTAAAAAGAGTGAAGAAATAATAAGCAGCAGTATACAAGGATTAATTCCGAGACCGGAGGTTAAAATTCACAAAATGAAAATCGGGGATAAAAATATTATTGTTCTAGAGGTTAAAAAAAGCTCTAAACTCGTTACCGTGAGCGGGATAGCATATATCAGAATTGGCACAGCCAAGCGGCCCCTCTCAGTACAAGAACTTTATTGGTACGGTATCGAAACCGGAGAGCTTAAATGGGACTCTCAACCAACGAAAATACTACTAAAAGAAGCGGAGCATAGTTATCTAAAATGGTTCTTTAAAAGGCTTAAAAAACTGAGAGGAAAAAGGATAAAAGACAAAAATGCATACTTAATCTCGGTTGGTGCAGTAAAAAGATTAAGCAATAAATTATACCTGACAAATGCCGGAGTGTTATTTTTTACAAAAGATCCTCAAAAAATTCTGCAAAATTCCGGATTAAGAATTATAGTAATGGATGAAAAAGATGAGCCAGTAAGACAGATAGAAATAAACGGGCCTATATGGAAAATGGCTGATAATGCTATCTCAACTTTGCAAAATCTTACCAGTATTGAAACTGTTACATTAGCAAGAAGAGAAAAAATGTTCATTTATCCGATAAAAGCTGTAAGGGAAGCCGTAATCAACGCACTAATCCACAGAAATTATGGATTAGAAGGCGATGTAAGAATTTTTCTACACAAAAATAAGTTAAGAATAAGAAATCCGGGCAGCCTGATGCCGAATCTATCTTTGGATTATCCAGAACACCTTCCGAGAAACGATTCTTTATGCAAATTAATGCACGATATAGGCTATGTAGAAAAATACGGATACGGAATAATGATGATCAAAAAGCTTACTAAGGAGGCGAAAAATCTCAAAGTGGAATTTAAACCGTATGAATTCTTTTTTGAAGTTATTTTTGAAAGGGAAATGCCACCGGAATTGGATGAGATCGATAGAAAAATACTATCGATTATAAAAAGCGTTCCAAAAACCTCTACTGAAATAAGCACGGAAATAGAACTTTCAAAACCCGCAACAATAGCAAGATTAAAAAGAATGATTGCAATGGGAATTATTAGGAAAATCGGCAGGGGACCAAAAACAAAATACGTCTATTAAAAAGTTAAGTTAAAGTTAAGTGTAAAACTTAACGATTCGTTAAGTTATCGTTAAG
>CAYLVV010000086.1:0-3306 GCA_964387215.1 uncultured archaeon | reverse complement strand
GAAATAAAACCATTGCCGAAACCTCCAGAAAAACCAAAACCAAAAGAAATTTGGTTTGGAAAAAAGAAAAAGGAACTGAAGTAAATGAAAAAAGAATATTTAATTCTAACATTAATTTTGCTATTAGCTTTAATGCTGAGGTTTTTTCCTATTCTGGTTTTTAAAATGCCTTTGTGCTATGATGCTCCTTTCCATATTAATGCAACAAAGGAATTGCTGCTAGTTAAAAAAATTGATGGAATAAATCTTTATTATCCTCAAGTATATCATGTTTTGCTAGCATATTTAAGCTTATTTTCTGGTTTTGATGTATTTACACTTGCAGAATTTATTTTGCCTATTATTGCATCATTATTATGCATAGGTATCTTTGCACATTTTAGAAATAAAGTTGGAATTTTATTAGCAATTGCTACGGCTGTAGCAATACCATTAGTTCATGCTTCCTTTGATAGTCCTGAAAATATTGCATTTTTACTGCTCATAGGGTTTTGGATGATGAAAGATAGAAATCTCTTAATTTCTGAAATTTTGTTAGCGTTAACATTATTTACAAACTATTTTGTTTTTATTATTTCATCAATTGCATATGTTCTTTTCAAAAGGAAGGATTCTCTAAGATTTTTGCTTATTTCGTCTGTGCTGATTTGTTTGATGAATTTTTTGGGCTTGAAGCTTTTTGTTGGTTTAAATCCTAGCTCAGGAATGGAATTAATATATTATAATATTAAGAACTCATTTCCATTTCTAATATTAATAACAATACTTACTATGGGCCCTATTTGGTATTTGAATTTTAAAAATAAAAAGTTAAATTTTTGGTCTTATTTGGGAATAATAAGTTTTTTCGGAATGCTTTCATTTTTTATTACGCCGTTATTTAGAGCATGGGAGTTTCCAAAGTTTTTTATTTTAAGTAGCATACTAATTAGCGGAAATGTTTTGAATAATACAACAATGAGAAGATTTTTTTCTTTTCTAATTGTTTTAAGTTTTATATTTTCTTTGCTTTCAGCATCATATTTTATTTTTCCAAGAATTCATAAGATTGAAATTAACAGCTTAAAATGGTTGGAAAAAAATTATGATGGTAAAAAGATTTTAGCTGAACCCTCTCTAGGGGAGTATTTAATTTACTTTACAAATATAAACGAGGAAAAAATTTCTAATAAATTATTTTATGAAAGGAAGGAGAGAATTGAAGATAAAGCAATAAAATGTATGTTATATTTAAGAGAGAATGATTGTAAAAATTATGGCTTATGGATAAGAAATTTTGAGGATGATTATTTTAGAAAATTGGACGAAAAAAAATTAAAGAAAAAATTTTCTAAGATTTATTCATTAAAGAGTAAATCTTTATGCTTAATTAAAGGTATTAACTGCAACGATATGCAAACATATGTACTAAAATTTAAAAATTAAGGTTTGAAGAAGAAATAATTGTTATTCCATTTGAAGATATTTTGAACATAAAATTTTTGAGTAAAATATTTACTTCATCTTTTGTCTTCTCAGCATATGGTTTGGCTAGAGAAATAAGTTTTTTGATAGAAGACGCTTTAGTTATAAAACCCTCTTTTTCTAAAGATCCTTCTAGCTTATTAGCTAAATATTCCAAAAAATCCTCTTTGGCTTGAATTATTACCTCATCATTTGCTGAGAGTGGTAATTTTTTAAGCAGAGGTAAAAAATTTTCATAGGAAACGAATCTCGCATCATTAAAACCCAATTCCTTCAAAGTTTTTATTTGGGAAGCTAAAATATTTTCCAAATAATTTAGATGTTTTATTTGGTTCTTAACATTATCTCTTATCTTTTCTAGATCTGAGATATAAAATTCAACGCTGCCTTTTGCAACCTTTAACAGTTCTTTATCTTCGCGGCTCCTCTCTATCAAAGTATGTAAATGCTTTACAATGCTATCTAAATCAGCATAGCTTCCTCTTGAAATAAGTTGGTTAAGTTTTATGATTAGCTTAGATTTTGTTTCCGAATTAATTAATGCATTTCCTTTTTCAGTTACTACATAAGAATCATTAATTTTTTCTACATAACCAAAAGAGCTCAATTCCTTCAAAGCACGGCTTAATGCCGCTCTTGCAGAATTTAAATTAGAGTATTTACTCCTAACTTTGCTTAAGAGTTCATTATATTTAATATTTGGATTTTGCCTTATTATTAACAAAATTGAAGTTTTTGATGCCATTGTTAATAGAAGGTTAAAGAGATTTAAAAATGTTTTTATTAGAAAGTTATCCAAAGCTATGCGGCAACCAATTCAACTTTTTTCATTCTCTTAGGAATTACAAAGTAGCGTTTTGCCTTACAAACAGAACATTCCGCAATAAAAGTTGGTTTTTTGCTTTGTTTCTTTACTTTTGCTGGGAATTCTGCCTTTCCACCATAACCCTTTTTGTGCTTCCTTATATTTTCTCTTACTCCCCAAGCCAATGTTCTTGGTGCTCCTGCTTTAAAATGCTTTAGCTTGTGCTCGGTATGTTTATTGCACTTTTTGCAATAGGTTTTGATAATTTTAGGAATTTTCATAGAAAATCACAATAAGCTTATGCAGGAAAAAGAATTTAAAAGATGGGGTTTTATTTATAGTAATGCTGAAGCTCATTAAAAAAAGCCTTTTGCAAACTTTTAATATTAATGTAATTATCCTAGGCTTAATATTCCAAGGAATTATTTTTATATATTGGAATTTATTAGGTGTAAATTTGTTGGCGCTGCTAAGGGATATTTCTATTGGTAATATTGTTATTGCTGATGAACTTCCTCTAATATACTTTTACATACAGCAATCTTCCTTTTGGGTTTTATTTCTTATATTAAGCATGATTGCCTTATTTTTTGCTACAATAATACAATTTATTTATTCAAATTACGCTAATGGTTTAAGTATAAAAGAAGCTACAAAGGCTACAATTTCAAAACTAAAGCATTGTGCAGCATTAGTTGTTCTGGTTTTTTCAGTTCAAATTTTAATGCTAAGTACAAACATTATTATGTTTGGACTTCCAGCTGCATTGCATGCAATCATTTCAATAATTATTATCATTCTTGTTCTATACTTATTTTTTAGATTTAGCTTAATAATTCCAATATTAGCATTAGAGAGAAGAAGGCTTAAAAAGGGTCTGCAAAAGGCTTGGCAGTTTAGCAAAGGAAATCTTACTAAAATAGGAATTGTATTCCTTGCATTAATGATATTTGGTATGGTAATAAGCATGTTTTCGGATTTTCTCCAATGGCTTTATGCAATTTTGGGCTTAGAAATTTATGTTGAAGTTCTGGATT
>CAYLVV010000085.1:0-3308 GCA_964387215.1 uncultured archaeon | reverse complement strand
AGCTAGAAAGTGTTAGGAAGCTCCTAATATTGTGTTAACTATATTTCTAAATATCTCTCCAATTCTACTATCATTTATTATCTTTGCAGCAATAGGAATTATTTTAGATCCAAAGGTATTTGTTGCTGGATTATTAAGTCCAACAATAACCACTATTGTTTTAGCTTTGCTGACATTTTTAACAGCTTCAGCAATAGTTAAAATTCCTCAAAAAAGAAATTTCTTAGGGATTTGGCAAGCATTTTCCTTTGGTTGGATTTTCTTAATCTTAAATTCTATAATTTTTTCTGGAACTATTTTTATACTATTTCCTGGAGTTACTGATGTAATGCATCTAAAGGCGAATAATTTAATTACTGATGATGAATTTGTTACTAAAGTTGGAGAAATTATGCAAAATGCAGGAGATGTAAGCTTTTGGTTTGGTTTTTTGATTGGTGTAAGCGTATTAATTTGGATTGGGATGTTGATTTACTGGTATATTGTGCTACAGGAGACTATGCCTGGTTCAAGGCTTAAACAATTAGCATCATATATAGCTATACTAATAGTAACAATTTTTATTGGATTTTTAAGAGATAATTTAATTTTAAGTATTTTTGGATAAACTACACAAACTAATTTTTTCTCGTGAAAGAGTTGTTTTTTCCAAACATTTAAAAATTTTATGCATTCCTTAAAAATACTTACAGCAATTAGAGAGTGAGAAAAAATGAAAGTAAAATGTCCAGAATGCGAAGCCGAAATTGATTTAAATATTGACGAGTATGAAGAAGGCGACTTTATAGAATGCCCAAGCTGTGGCTCAAATTTAGTGGTAAAGGTTAAATATGGGAAGATCACCTTAGCTCCAGAAATTGAAAAATATGACGAATATTCTTTGGAAGAGTATTATGACGATTATGAGAAAGAAGATTATGGTAGTGAAGAAGAATATTACGGAGAATATTAACTATCTAATTTTTAAATGATTTTGCTTTCCTAATTTCCTATGAAATTTTATAACACACTTACAAGAAAAAAGGAAGAATTTATTCCTTTAGAGGATAAAAAGATAAAGATGTATGTTTGCGGGCCAACTGTTTATGGTCCTGCCCACATAGGCCACGCAAGAACTTATGTGGTTTTTGATTTTATAAGGAAATATTTTGAATATAGAGGTTATGAGGTTAAATTTGTAGTAAATATAACTGATGTTCATGATGATATTATAAAAAGAGCGAACGAGCTTAAT
This sequence comes from uncultured archaeon, assembly GCA_964387215.1. Lineage (GTDB taxonomy): Archaea > Iainarchaeota > Iainarchaeia > Iainarchaeales > CAYLVV01 > CAYLVV01. The sequence continues at coordinate 2,074 of CAYLVV010000085.1, read as the reverse complement.
ATTACTATCTTTGAACTAGCTGAGAAGAATATAAAAGAGTTTTTGGAAGATATGGATAAATTAGGCATCAAAAGGGCTGATGTTTATCCTAGGGTTACTGAACATATTAAAGAAATAATTGAAGTTATACAAATTTTAATTGATAAAGGTTATGCGTATGAAACATCTGACGGAGTTTATTTTGATGTTTCTAAATTTAAGGATTATGGTAAGCTTTCTGGAATTAAATTTGAAAAAGGGATTAGTGGTAAAAGAGTTGATGTTGATAAATATGAAAAAGATGCTGCATGCGATTTTGCTTTATGGAAAAAAGCAAAGCCGAATGAACCTTTTTGGCCAAGCCCTTTTGGCAAAGGAAGGCCTGGTTGGCATATTGAATGCTCAGTTATGAGTACAAAATATTTAGGAAAGCAATTTGATATTCACGGAGGAGCCAAAGATTTAATATTTCCTCATCATGAAAATGAAATTGCGCAGAGTGAAGCTGCATTTGGAATAAAACCTTTTGTGAGATATTGGATTCACAGTGGTTTATTAAAGATAAATGGAGAAAAAATGAGTAAAAGTTTAGGTAATATTATTTTAGTTCCTGAGCTATTAGAAAAATGTAAGCCTAAGCTATTTAGATTTTTTGTATTAATGGCACATTACTCCTCAGAACTAAATTTCAGTTGGGAGATATTGGAAAACACAAAAAAGACATGGAAAAGGATTAATGAATTCATACAAAGGTTAATGGAAATTCAGAAAGAAGGAGAGGAAAATATAGATATTAAGAATTTAATAGCAAAATTTAAGGAAGAAATTATAGCTTTGCTTGATGATGATTTCCAAACACCTGCTATGTTTGCAAAACTTTTTGATTTTGAACGTGAGATAAATAAAATTTTTGAGGATTTAAACAAAAAAGATGCTCAAAATATTTTGAGTTTTATTGAAGAATTGGATTCTTTTTTAGGTATATTTGAATTCGAAAAACAGAAAGTTGAACTAACTGAAGAGCAAAAAAGATTGATAGAGGAGAGAGAAAAATTAAGAAAAGAAAAAAAATTTAAAGAGGCTGATGGAATTAGAGAAAAATTAAGAAAGCAAGGCATAGAACTTATTGATACACCTGAAGGAACAAAATGGAGAAAAATTAATTAAGCTTTGCTGCCTTTTTCATAAATGGCTTCAGCACTAGATTTTACTTTGCTTTTGGATTTGGGCATTATTATTATAACTGCAACAATAGTTGCTTTTATAGCCAAAAAGTTAAATCAGCCAAATGTTTTAGCTTATCTAATTGCTGGAATGCTGATAGGTCCTGCTGCCTTAGAAATATTCCAAATAGGAATTCCAGCTTCTAGGTTGGAGAATATAAAAATTCTTTCTGAATTGGGTGTTGCCTTCATGCTTTTTTACATTGGAGTTGAAACTGATTTTAGCAAAGTAAAAAATTTAAGAAAAATTGTATTTTTAGGAGGCTTTTTGCACATATTCCTTATTTTTGCACTTTCATTTCTATTTCTAAATATTTTAAAATTCCCATTTTTGCAGGGGTTTGTAGTTTCTGCAGTTTTAGCCTTTAGCTCAACAGTACTCATTGTTAAAAGCCTTTCTGATAAAAAACAACTGCATAGTTTAAGCGGAAGAATTATGGTGGGTTTTTTACTTATTGAAGATGTTGTTGCTGTATTGTTACTTTCTATAATACCATCAGTTACTAAAGGATTTAATATTGGTCAAATTCTAGACATTGGAAGTAGCATATTTATTTTATTTTTATTGGCTTATTTGATGCATAAAAAATTTTTCAATATTTTAATGAAACATATTGCAAATTCTGCAGAAATGCTCTATTTAACAAGCATAAGCGTATGTTTTCTTTTTATAGCATTTGCATACTACTTAAATTTACCCATTTCAGTTGGAGCATTTGTAGGCGGCTTATCATTAGCTGGTTTGCCGCAGAGTTTTGAGATGATAAAAAATATTCGTGGCTTAAGAGACTTTTTTGTAACATTATTCTTTGTAACTTTGGGAATGCAATTGCATTTCCGCATTGTTGCATTTCCAATTGAAATCTTACTAG
>CAYLVV010000084.1:0-3329 GCA_964387215.1 uncultured archaeon | reverse complement strand
GAAGAGGCTGATAAATTATTTGAAAAAGAAAAATATAGAGATGCTTATGAAATGATTAATGATATTGAAATTGAGATTCCAAAAAATAAAAAAGAGGAAATTGTGGATAGAAAGGAAAAGGTGGATAAAGAGCGGGAAAAACTTAAGCAGATATTTAAATTATTAAAAATAGAGTTTGAAGATAGATATGAGAATTACGAGGAGGAATTTAATGATGCTCTTGCTTGGAACGATGCAAAAGCTGCAGAGGAGGTAATAGATAATATGGAGAAAGAAACCAAAAGAAATGCTGAATATCTGGCAGAGAAATGCGTAACAAAACTTAATAAGTTGAAATTGAAGATTAAAAAGCTAAAGAAACATTTCCCACTAATTAAAACTTTAATTAAAAAATATATCAAGCTAATTCCCAAAGCAAAAATAAAGAGTTATAGATTTGGCATAAGCACAGATTGGCTAAATTTAAAGAATGAAGAGCTTAGGAATTGGGAAAAAGAAGTGAAAGCAGTAGAATCTAAAATTAAAAAATTGGAGAAATATTTGAATAAAGAGGATTATGAAAGCTTTGCAAAGGAATTTGCAATGCTGCAGGTTGATGAGCTTGAGAATGAAGTTTTAGAAGTTAAAGATAATCTGGAAAAAGAAGATTCCAAACTGGAAGCTCATGCAAAAATAATGCTGGCAAAAGCAAAAGATGTTGTAAAAAATAGTAATAAAGGGATTGATTTGCTGCAAAAGGCTGAGGATAACCTTGCAAAGGATGATTTTATAGGCGTGATAGAAATTGCAGAAAAGATATTAGCAATTCCTCAAAAGCCTGCTGGAGGGTTTGATATAGTAATGGTTACGCCGTTATTGGCTGCAGCAGCATTTGGAACTATTTTCATAATGCGCAAAAGAAAAAGTGAAATTATGGGCTCAGAAGCTGAAGAATTTGAGGAATTCAATTAAAGTTTGAAAAACAAACCAAATACTTTTTAATCAATTTTTTTTCTATCTAAAAACATGAATATTTTTGAGGAGGCAATGCAACAGAAATCTGTTTTTAGAAATAGAGATCTAGTGACACCGCACTATATGCCAGAAAGATTGCCATTTAGGGAAAAACAGATAAGCCAAATAACTAATACATTAGCATTAGCCTTAAAAGGCTCAAAACCGGATAATATTTTTATTTATGGAAGGACAGGAACTGGTAAAACAGTAACTACTAAATTTGTATTGGCTCAATTAAATGAGTTTGCAAAAAAGAATAATGCAAAAGTAATAACAACCTATATAAACTGCAGAAATCATCCTACTAAATATAAAGTGTTGCTAAAGTGTTGTTCTCAATATTATCCGGAGCATAATTTTATAGGTTATAGTGCGGGGTTTGTTTATGAAAAGGTTATAAATTATGTAGAAGATAACAAATGCTTTGCAATAATTGCTTTGGATGAAATAGATAAGGTTAAGGATTTGGATGATTTGATTTATGCGTTAACAAGAAGTAATGATGATATTAGCCATGGAGGGATTTCAATAATTGGCATATCCAACAATGTTTTGTTTAAAAACCGCTTGGATGCAAGAACTAAAAGTTCTTTATGCCAAAAGGAGCTTGTATTTCCGCCTTATAATGCACACGAACTAAAGGAAATTCTAAAGCAAAGGGTGGAGCTTGCTTTTTATAAAAATACTGTGGAAGAGTCTGCAATAAATCTGGCAGCAGGAATTGCTGCAAAAGAAAGCGGAGATGCTAGAACTGCCGTTATGCTACTGCTTAGGGCTGGAGAAATCGCAGATAAAAAGAAAATTTTTAAGGTTAGGGACAAAGAAGTTGAAGAAGCGAGAAAAAAAGTTGAGGAGGAAATAATTCTGAATATGATTTCTACATTGCCAATACAAGAACAATTAGTGCTATTAGCAATAACAAAATTATCATTAAATAAAAAAGGAATAAATAAGCTTACTGGTATGCAAGAAGAGAATGTGCTTTATAGCGGAGAAGTTTATGAGGAATATTGTAGAATTGCAAAAAGGATTAATGAGAATGTTGTTTCTGCAAGATGGTATAGGGAATACATTCATGAATTGGAAACTTATGGGTTAATAATAACAACATCTAGCGGCATAGGCCAAAGAGGGCATACTACTTTTATTAAATTAGGCTATGAAGCAAATAAAATATATAACTCTTTATTGAAAATTCTACAAGTTGAAAATATATGAGTAAAAAAATTTTCATTTCCGGAAAGCCTGGGTGCGGAAAAAGCAAATTAATTTCCGAGATTATTGGATGTTTAAAAGAAAAAGTAAAAATTGCGGGAATAATTTCTCCGGAAATAAGAGAGAAAGGCTGTAGAATAGGCTTTAAAATAATTGAAATTCCTTCAATGGTTGAAGATATTTTAGCCTCTATAAAAATTAAAAATGCACCCAAAGTTTCAAAATACGGAGTTAATATTAAAGGCATCAATAAAATTGTTGATGTTTTTAAAAAAGATTTAGAGAATGCGGAGCTTATTATTATAGATGAATTGGGCAAAATGGAGTTAATGAGTGAAAAATTTTCAATGCTTATAGATGAATTAATTAATAGCAATAAATTGTGCTTAATTGTTTTACATAGGATGTTAATTGGCAAATATAAAAACTTAGGGAAATTTTTTTGGTTGGAAAAAGAAAATTATGAAGATATTAAAAGGGAAATTCTAAACATGCTAACCAATATTCAGCAAGATTGCAACAAACTTGCTGAAAATATTTAAAAATAGTTTGAAAAAGATATTTATATGGATTTTGAAAAGTTAGTAATCAATAATCCGCACTGGGAGAAAAATTTTAGGTACGAATACGAGCTCGAAAGAGAATTTCTTAAAAAGCTTATTAGAGATGTTACTAAATCCAAACTTATAAGACTCGTCATTGGCCCGAGAAGGGTTGGAAAAACTGTGATGTTGAAGCAGTTGATAAACTTTTTAACTAATAAAATTGACAGAAAAAGAATCTTATATGTTCTCTTGGAATACGAGAAAGAGGAGCTCTGGAAGATTATAAAAGAATGGTCAAGGGAATTTAATATTGATTTAAAAAAACCAACTTATGTTCTATTCGATGAAATTCAATATGTAAATAATTGGGGAAAACAGGTAAAACTACTTTACGATACCTTTCCAAAAATGAGAATTGTGCTGAGCGGATCCGCAAGTGCTTTAATAAGAAAAGGTAGCGAAAGCCTTGCTGGAAGAATTGCTGAAGTTTTTATTCCACCGCTCACCTTTGAAGAATATCTACAATTTTCCGGAAAGCCGATGCCGGCCTCTGACAACATGATTTGGAAATTA